>JAFGIG010000009.1 GCA_016929715.1 Caldifarciminota bacterium | reverse complement strand
GACATGATACCTGACAACTACGGAACGAATGTAACCTTATATCCGGGGGACACTGCTTTTGTCGATCTCAATTTCGTTTTCGACCCATCATGGGTGCCTGCAAATTGCGAAGTAATCTGTTTTGTCCAGAACGATTCTCTGACATCCGACAGCATCAAGGAAGTCATGCAGGGCGCGAAAACTGTTCTTGTGGCTAACGCGGTAGAAGAAACCCCTATTTCTTTTGATCCAGTGCTCTCAATTAAATATACAGGAGACAGAAATATTAAAATCGATTATTCACTCACCCATCCATCGCGGGTCGGCATCGAAATAGCGGATGTGTCGGGAAGAATATTATTTTCCGAGAATTTCGGTCTTCAGGATGCCGGTCATAATGTGATTTTTATCAAACCCGCCGACCTAAACTTCTCTCCCGGAGCTCTGTTTTTGATATTCAAGACAGACTATTACAGGAAGGCAGAAAAGATAACTGTCTTTTGATAATTAACCGCGGATTTTAAAAATCCGCGGTTTTTCAATCTATAAGGAATTTCTACTACGAAGCATAAAATTTGAGGGACAAATTTTATAAAAGAATAATTTGTTTTCTTTTTATCTTTACTTCGTGAAGATAGATTATAAATAATCCATCCTTCGCGGTGAATAATCTTCTTTATTTATTCGTGTCCCGATTTTTCATTTATAATAAAAAATCTGATTCGCGGTTATTGTTCTTTCTTTATACTAAGAAAAGAAAACCTTATTTATAAGAGTAAATAATACTTGACATTTTGTAAATAATACTATACTAATATTATATGAAAAACAAGATAAAACACCACAGATTTATCAAAGGGGAGATTACCCAACAGGAGCTCGCAGAAAAAGCAGGAGTTACAAGACAGACAATTATAGCCATCGAAAAGGGAGCTTTCAATCCTTCTGTGAGACTCGCCTTGAAAATTTCAAAAATATTAGAGACAGAAGTCGAAAATCTCTTTTTTTTGGAAGAAAACGACTAAAAAGTGAGGATAATATGAAAATTCCGGAAAGCGTTTTAAGGAACATCTGGATTATACTTATCTCCATGCTTCTTTTTATGGCTAACGTAATCCCGTATCCGCTTTTCGTCCTGTCGGCGTCTGTCATTCTCATATCGCCCGTCTTGTTGGAACTTAGAAGAAAAAAGATAATAGACGAAAGGCAGGTTCAGATAAGTCATTTTTCAAGCCATATAACTTTTTATGTTTTCTTGCTTCTTTTGTTCTTCGTTATAAACAGAGAATACATATCTAAAAACATAAATCCTCCGCCTCAGTTTTATATGCTCGTGATCGTCCCTTTTGTTGTCAAAATGCTTATAAGTCTTTATAAAAACTACGGTCCTGTCCCTACTGCTCAGTGGACAGGTTACTTTTTTTCATTCTTCTGGCTTTTGTTCGTCGTCCTTTCCCACGGACTAAGCATCGCCAGTCTAATAGAATCAATCCCTTTTTTAATTATTTTCTCTGTATCTCTTCTATCAAAAAAATTCCCTCTTGCCGGGGGGGTGCTCTTTTTTATAATTACAGTTTTTATTCTCGTTTTATTCAGAGGATGGTGGAGGTTCGACATCTATGTCAGACTGCTGATGTATTCGCTCATTCCTCTGCCTTTGCTGGCGAGTTCTTTTGCGCTCGTCTTTTACCATTTTAAGGAGGGTAAAAAAGATGAGTAAAATCTTCTGCGCTATGATTCTGTCCTCTTCTTCCCTTTTTTCACAGCCGTTTTCGCATGACCGGTATGATGTCTCAGTCATCCTAAGCGGATATGTGCTTGCCGGATTCGGCTATACGAGGGTTTTAGATGAAAGAAATGCCGTAAGTTTTGGCGCTTATCCCCTCATAGTCCCGGCACAAGGTTTTCCTTTTGCATTTGACGCCGGATATTCATATCTTATAGGAGAAAATGATTTTAAGGCAAAACTCGGCGCGGGTTTTGCCTTGATAGTCAGCCCGCCTGATCCGGACAGAAGAAAAACTTTGTGGCTTATAAATTTATCACCGGGTGCAAGATATGATTTCGGAGAATATTCCTTCTCCTCTGAAATCTGGCTGTCGTATTTTTTGGGAAAAAGTAAAACAGCTCTATATCCAACGGGGATCAAATTCCAATGGTCCGGGAGTTTATACTAAAGTTTTCTAAAAAAGGAAACTTCGAAACCTTTATACAATCTTTTCATTTTCCTCAAAAATAGTTTTATATATTTGATGTAAATTTTCTGTTCGTAACTTTTTAAGAAAAACTTTTGACGGACTTGAACTTCCAGGATCCACTCTTTACCTTTTCCTGATAATTTCTAATCTTCAATAGTTCAAACTCAGTTAGTCCATTCTTAACACATATTTTACAAAGGGTTTATCTAAAAAAAACATTATCAATATAAATTACTGCTGTTTTCATTTAGAACAAAAAGGAGGTCAAGATGAAAAAGTTTTGGACGATGTTGTTATTAGGAACGGTTTTGCTGAGTTCAGGCATGTCGGCAATGGAAATAAAAGCTGCGGGGGCTTCATTCCCTTATCCTTTTTATTCCAAAGTATTCGACGCCTACAACAAACTTACAGGCCATCAGGTAAACTATAACCCCGTAGGTTCCGGTGGAGGCATAAATCAACTCATAGAAAAGACAGTTGATTTCGCTGGAACAGACGCGCCGATGAAAGACGAAGAAATCCAAAAAGCAGGAGGAAACATCCTACACGTCCCGACGTGTCTCGGAGCTGTCGTCCTGACTTACAACCTTCCGGGAAATCCTTCACTGAAACTGAATTCCGAAATCATAGCCGGAATTTTCCTCGGAGAAATAACAAGATGGAATGACCCGAAAATAACTTCTCTCAATTCCGGCGTCGATTTGCCGAACTCTGAAATAATCGTAGTTCACAGGGCGGACGGAAGCGGAACTACATACATATTCAGCGATTATCTCACAAAAGTCAGCCCTGCATGGGCAACCAAAGTCGGCAGGGGCAAATCGCTGGAATGGCCGACAGGTCTTGCCGGAAACCAGAATCCCGGAGTAGCCGGTCTTGTTCAGTCAACCCCCGGGTCCATAGGATACGTAGAGTTAATTTACGCTCTTTCGAACGGCCTGCCGGTAGCCACTATAAAAAACAAAAGCGGAAGATTCGTATTTCCGAGCATAGAGACGGTCAGCGCGGCGGCAAACGTCGAGATGCCGCCTGACATGAAAGTTTCCATAACAGATACAGACTCCGAAGAAGGCTATCCTATCAGCGGATTCACCTGGGTCATTCTCTATCAGGAACAGAATTACCAGGGCAGAAGCAGGGAATTGGCTCAGACAGTAGTCAATCTTATCTGGTGGATGATACACGACGGGCAGAGTCACGCGGAACCCCTCCTATACGCGCCTCTCCCACAGAGCGCCGTTAGACAAGCCGAGAACCTTTTAAAATCCGTGACATTTAACGGCGCTGCTATTCTCTGAAAAAGAGAGGAGGTTCGCCTCCTCTCTTTTCCCACTATACTCCTATTATTTTACGTTCATAAAATATTAACCCCCTGGTTGAGGGAATATAAATATTTTTCCTCTTTGTGCATGGCGCGATATAAAGTTATTTATGACGCCAATAATTATTTGTTTGCTTTTTTTCTGTTAACTAACTAAAATAAACCCTATTAATATCAATTAAGGAGGAGAAAAAGATGAAAAAACTGCTCGTTGTGTCAGCCCTGGGAATCATGGCTCTCTCAGGTCTTGTCTTCTCCGCCGTGAGAAGGCCTATGCTCGAGATCCATGGAGCGTCCCAATGAGGCTACTGTAATACGTATGCTGGTCAGCAGAACTCATTCATTGACGGCAAAGGCGACAGCCTGTCGGCAATAAAATATCATGTTTGGTCAAGCGATCCTTTTTACAACGTCGATCATCTCGGACGTAAAAATTTTTATGGCGTCGGCGGGGTTCCAGATGCCTATATGGACGGTTATTTAAAATTCTATCCGGCAAATCCTAACCTTCAGAACTCATTCAATACGGCAATGACAAG
>JAFGIG010000063.1 GCA_016929715.1 Caldifarciminota bacterium | reverse complement strand
CTCCTCCTCGCGCTCGAGAAAATTGAAAAAGATTAAACTTTCAGTAATAATTTTTGTATTTGCAGGATTTTCTGCGATTCAAGCCGATGAAATTATTTTAGACCCCCAAAAAATTATGCCAATAACCGATTTGCCAGAAGAACTCGGCATAGGTCCTCTTGACCTGAACTCCTGCCCCGCCGAAAGCCTACTTCTTTTACCCTATATGGACATTGAAAAGGCGTATATAATAATCGAGAACAGGCCTTACTTCTCTGTTGAAACAGCTCTCTCGGGAGCCGGTTTCCTCTCGAATCAAGTCAATGTTTTGAGAAATTTTTTTTTCATCGGATACAGGGCAAAAACAATCCCGCCTATAAATTACAATTTCAGAACATCTCTGTCTTACAAGGAATTTGGCGATTCTCTTCGCCGCAACCAGCCTTTCGGCGACCTGAGTTATGTTAAAATCGAAAAAGGTTGTCTGAGTTTTTCCGCCTCCGCGGGTTTGGACCACGGAGAAACCGGTTTTCCGGATTTTTTAAACGCATCTGCCGTCTATTTTGGAAATAATTTGACCCTGATAGCCGGGACTCAGAGAATACAGACCGGTGCGGGACTTCTTTTTTGGGGCTCTTCTTTCGGAACGGCAGTCATGCCTTCCTCGCCATACAGAATATCTCCTTACGCCGGATCCGTTGAACTCAGCATTCCCACCGGATTGTCGCTGCAGATAGAGACAAACAAATTCTCCATCGCCTGCCTTGCGGCTTTCAGATTTTACGACGCAGCGCTGGATTCGGCTGGAAATGCCACGAGACTTGATGCCGACGGATATCACGTCACGCTTCTTGAGAGAGAGAGAAAGAGAAATTTCAAGACGGCGGAAGCGGATCTGATAATCTCATATGTCAATACTGCTTCTTTAGTCTTGAACTACACTTCTTTCAACAGAAATCTTGTTTTCGATGATGAAAGAGTCAATAATAATTTCAAGGCAATTGAACTCGTAATAGACAAAAAAACACGCAGATCTTCAATATTCATTGACTTATCCAGGTCGGAACCCGGAGACCTCGGCGCGTATTTCGCTTATTCGGGCTATACGGGAAAACTCAAAACACAGCTTGCTTTTTTCAGATACGGAAAGGATTACACTGTTTTGTTTTCTTCGCCTCCTTCGGAAATCGGACCCGCGAATGAACAGGGAGTTGTATCCTCAATTTCAATGCCTTTTTATACGGCAAAAGCCGCGGCTTCTTTCAAGTATTTTCAGGAAATCGAAGCCGACAGCATAGAGAAGAAATTCAGAACAGAGTTCGGTTTTGATCTTGAAAACAGATTCACCGGGTATCTTTCATTGTCTTTTTCTTCAAACATCAAGCGCCTCAACGGCGCATACAGCGGTTTTCCCGGAATAAATCCACAAAAGGAATCTTACTCCCTTACCCTTGATTTTTTAAAATCTTCAGTTGCCTATCACCTCTGTATCGCCAGTGACAGCGCCTTCAGAGAGAATGGAGAGGCATTCTCCGTTAAACTTGTCTTCCCCGTTTCTGACATTGAGTTTATACTGCATGCCTGTTCATACTCGACGCCGTCATTCGCTACCGTAATATATATTTATCAGCCTCAAAATCCCGGGTCATTCGGTTTTCTTAACGCATATGGCGAGGGCGAAGCCTTGAGACTTATGGCGAGAAAGAAATCCGGATCTTTAGACATTTCCTTTTTCGCAGACATAACAGGAAAGAACAAATCTCTCGGCGCTTACATAGATGTCAAAATACCCTGACTGCCTCGATGTATTAATCCTCAAAAGAAGGATAATACTCACATATCTAATCCGGGACATCAAGGAATCTGTTCCTGTCATCGGCAGACTCGTTGAAGTCCCCCTCAGAAATGAAACCGTTCTGGGCTGTGTCCTTGGTATCTCCGGTGAAAAAGAACTTCAGAAGATTCTGCCGATTAAAAGATTCATAGGGCGTGAGTGTTTTTTAGATGAGAATGGAATACAATTGGCGCTATTTATGAGTTCGTATTACGGATACCCTCTCGACGAATGCTTCATGAAGATTTTCCCTGCCGGCATTTTCTCAGGGTTGAAAAAAAAGATTTCCGCGTCAAAAAACATGCCAAAAGGCGAACTCGGCAGATCCGGCATTCTCTCTGCCCTAGTCAAAAAAGAGAATATGAATTTTGAATATTTTTTGGAAAAAATAAAATCCGAAAACAATCTCCGGCTGTTCGGAGAACTCGTTGAAAAAAAACTTTTCGATGTTTCATACAGCCTTTCACCCCCGGCGGCGTTAAAATACACAGAAAGAATTGTCTCCCTAAAAGAAACAGGCACTTCAGGAGAAAAGGGCTTTGAGAAAACACTCGTCGATTTTCTCGTCTCAAGCGGTAATTCATGCGAGCTTACTAAAATAATCGGAGTTTTCGGAGAAAATGGAATTTCCGCAGTGGCGTCGCTTTTGAGAAAAAATGTTTTGATGACCCGAAAAATTCAATCTCCCTCAGGCGGTTTTGAAAAATTCGAACTAACTCCCGATCAAAAAGTATGCTTTGAAAAAATTGACCTCAACGCAAAAGGGGTTTATCTGCTGAAAGGCGTCACGGGAAGCGGCAAAACATACGTATATTCCAAATGCATTGAGAAAACACTCGAAAACGGCAAAACCGCGGTATGTCTCGTCCCCGAGATAGCCCTTATACCCCAGACAGTCCGTTTTTTTTCAAAATTTCTCCCCGGCGCCTGTATAATGACATATCACAGTTATATGAATCCAAAAAAGAGGTTTGACACATTCAGAAAAGCAAGAGACGGAGGATGCTCTCTCATTATAGGAACCAGATCGGCAATTTTTCTGCCGCTTAAAAACACAGGCATCATAGTAGTTGACGAAGAACATTCTCAGCACTACAAAGAAGAAGAATCCGGACCTTTTTATTCAGCGAGGGACATAGCAGTCTGGAAAGGTAAAAATCTCGAAATACCTGTAATACTCGGAAGCGCAACTCCCTCAGCCGAATCCATTTTCAACGCCAAAAAAGGGAAATACAGACTTATTGAACTGAAAAAGAGGATTTCCGAGACGAAAATGCCACAATGCGTCCTCACTCCTGTCTTCAAGTCTCGAAAAGACGCAATTTCAGACGAACTAAAAAAAGAGCTCGAGATTAATTTCAATAACGGACAGCAGTCGGTTCTTTTCATAAACAGAAGAGGCTTTTCACATTTTGCCGTATGCCCGGCATGTTCAAGCGTCATAAACTGCAGACACTGCAATGTATCCATGACATATCACGAAAGCAAAGAAAAACTCGTCTGCCATTACTGCGGCAAAGAGAGAAAACTTCCCGAAAAATGTCCGGTTTGCTCTCATCCTAAAATCCATCTGCACGGAGCGGGGACAGAAAGAATAGAAAAAGAACTCCAAAAAATTCTCCCCCTGACAGAGATCCTGAGACTCGACACTGACGTTGTCAAAAAAACAAAAAACGGGCACGAGGATTTCTTCAGGGATTTTCATTCAGGAAGATATCCGGTCCTCGTGGGAACTCAGATGATTTCCAAGGGCCTCGACTTTCCGGGAGTTTCTCTCGTCGGGATAATTGACGCAGACAGCGCGCTTTCTTTTCCCGATTTCAGGGCTCAGGAGAACGCCTTTCAGCTTATAGTCCAGACAGCGGGGAGAGCCGGAAGGGTAGGTCAGGACAGCAAAGTCCTAATACAGACCTGCAATGTTTCAAATCCGGTTCTTTTTTTCGCGAAAAACCATGACTACGACGGATTTATTGCCACAGAGCTAAAATCGAGGCAGGAAGTGGGATATCCACCCTTCACAAGAATCGCGAGAGTCATGATTGCCTCGCCTTCCAATGAAAAAGCCCAGAACACGGCAAAAAAAGCCAAAAAAATACTCCAAAAATCCCTGCCCGAAACGGAGATTATCGGACCTGCACCCTGTCCTCTTGAAAAAATTCGAAACAGTTACAGGTGGCATTTTCTAGTGAAAGCCCCCAAAAATGTCCCCCTCGGAGAAAAAATACTGCTCTCCGGTATATGGGAACTGAAAAAAGGGGTTAAAATTTACGTCGATATAGACCCTGTAAGAATGCTTTAGGGTAATATTAGACTTTAATCGGGGCGAGAGGATTCGAACCTCCGACCCCTTGAACCCCATTCAAGTGCGCTAAGCCGGACTGCGCTACGCCCCGATTGTTAAGAATATAGATAAAAACAAAACTTTTGTCAAGGAATGTCGTCGGAGAATAAATTGAGCTGGACTGAATCGGGTTCTCTGAATTTGAATGGGCCGTCTTCCCTTTTTTTATCTGAAAGTCTGTAAAAGCCGGATTTTTTAAGTTCAGACCTCAATTCCTTCAGCGATTTTCTGACTTCTTTGATTATAATTTTCGTTTTCTGCTGGGATGACAGTTTCGCCGCTTTTGCTTTCGTGGAAAATCTCAGTTCAAATTCCTGAAGAGCCCCTTCAATGGTGTATTTTTTGTTGTAGAGAAGATCGACAATAGCAAGTGCGACATCGAGATCTTCCGGAGTATAGCGTCTCCTTCCGGATTTGTCTTTTCTGGGTTTTAAAAATGCCGAGAATTTCTCTTCCCAAAATCTTAAAACATAGGGATTGACACCTGCTTTTTTAGATACATCTCCGATTGAATAATAAACTCTCTTTTTGGAAAAGAATTTTTTCAATTCGGTATCTCCGGTTTGAGATCCCTCTCCATGAGCCGCTCGACCGCCTCGGCAGGGGTGAACTTTCCGTCCAATATGCCGACCACGGCGGAAGTTATGGGCATCTCAATGCCTTTTTCTTTTGATATCCTTTCGGCTATCCTCGCAGTCCTCTCTCCTTCGGCTACCATCAGCATTTCACTTTGAATATCGGTAAGTTTCGTTCCTCTCCCGAGTTTTTCCCCCATTGTCCTGTTTCTGCTGAAGTCTGAAAAGCAGGTTGTTATGAGGTCACCGAAACCGGAAAGTCCTGAAAAAGTCTCTTTCTTAGCTCCGAGAGCAGTGCCGAGTTTTTCAATTTCGTATTGCCCTCGCGTCATAAGCGCGGCTTTTGCGTTGGTCCCGAGGCACATTCCGTCTAAAATGCCGGCGGCTAAAGCAATAATGTTTTTCAAAGCTCCTCCGAGCTCCACGCCTTTGACATCGTCTGAAGTATAAACCCTCAGCCTTTTTGAGGAGAGTGTTTTTTGTATTCTTAATGCCAGCTCCGGGTTGGACGAGGCGGCAACACATGAAGCCGGGAGACCTGCCGCAATTTCAGCCGCAATAGTCGGGCCCGACACCACGGCTATTTTGTCTTCGGGAAAATATTTTTTCATCGCATCGCTGAGAAGAAAAGAACCATTCTCTCCGAGCCCTTTTGTGAAGTTTACGAAATCAGCCCCGCTGTCTTTCAGCGGTGATAGATTTTCGAGAGTTGAATCGAAATATTTTGAAGGAACGACTATGAAAACGAGGTCTGCATCCATGCCTTCATCAACGGTAGAGTCTATTATCTCGACCGAATCGCCGAGCTTGAAGCCGGGAAGAAACAGTTTATTTTCCCTTTCTTCTCTCAGTGCCCGTCGGCGCTCTTCAAGCGGTTCAAAAAGATATACATGTGCTCCGAGTCTTTCAAGATGTAGCGCCAGAGTCGTCCCCCAATTACCGGCGCCGAATACTTTTACCCGTGTTTTTTCCAATTAAGTTTTTTCTCCTCTCCCCTTAAAAGTCTGCCTATATTTTTTCTGTGCGTGAAAACCACAAAAAACGCCATAGCCAGACCGTAATAAAACTCTCCATGAGTCAGGCTGACGGGAAGGTTAAAAAAGCGGACGGCGGAAAGAAGCGCCGCGTAGCTGAGCGCGGAAAATATTGATCCCAGTGACACTATCCTGAACAGTGCCATCAGCAATAAAAAAACGCAGAATACTACAAGAGACAAAACCGGAGTCAGGACAATAACCGTTCCGAGTCCGGTTGCCACTCCTTTGCCGCCTCTAAACCCCAGATAAGGAGAAAAGACATGCCCTGCGACAGCGCAAATAGCGCATATTGAAGGCAAGAATTCAGCGGCAAAACTGCTGTCTGGAAAATACTTTCCGGCGATTATCTTCGCGGCGAGAACAGGTAAAACACCTTTAAGTATGTCTAAAAGGAAAGTCGTCAGACCCGGTTTCAACCCGACTGTTCTAATGACATTAGTCGCTCCTATGTTTCTGCTTCCTTCTTTTCTCGGGTCTTTTCCGTAACGTCTTGAAATTATAAGCCCGGTCGGAATTCCGCCGAGTAAAAAAGAGCATACAGAAAAAAGAAAGACCGCGGTATAAATCATTTTTTATTCTTTTTTTCGGGTCTAATTTTTACAATCACTCCTTCGAGGTCGAATTCAGATCTTACTGATTTTTCAATATACTTAAGATAAGGTTCTGGGATGCCTTCAGGTATGTTGGTTTTTGCTGTGATTATATGAGGAAGTTTTCTGACGAGTTCAAAAGAATAAATATTCACCCGTTTAGTCCCTATCATCGGAGGATGATGCCTGACAACCGCTTCGAGCAGAACAGAGTTCAGGCGATCGGGGTCTATATCTGCCTCGCCGGTGTTGTAAATCTGGTATATTTTTGCGACTAATTTGGAAACGCCTGTCTTTCTAAGAGCCGAAACAAGCATGACGGGAATGAACGACCTTGATTTCATAGAGAATTTAACTTTTTTAAGAAGGCTTTCCCGCATTTGAGGATCCACCAAATCAGTCTTGTTCAGACAGATAACAATTCCTCCTGCGGTCTGTTCTATTTCTTTCAGGACTCTCCAGTCTCCTCTGACAAAACCCTGACTTGCGTCTGCGACCAGAAGAGTAACACCGCTTCCTCTGTATTCGTCCCAAGCTCTTTTTATGCTGTAATATTCGATTGAGCTTTCCACTCTCGCCATTCTTCTATACCCTGCAGTGTCAACTATCTGAAAATCAAGGCCGTGATACTTTATGCTTTCACTCACGGGATCTCTCGTTGTGCCGGGTTCTGAATGGACTATAGATCTTTTCCTGTTGAGGAAAGCATTCATGAGGGAGGATTTTCCGACATTAGGCCTTCCGGCTATCGTTATCTTCAGTGATTTTTGTGAGTCTTTCGGTATTATGCCTGCGGTTGTGTTTTTTACGGCGTCGAGTAATTCCCCTATTCCGAAACCCTGTGCCGCAGAAATTACCAAAGGGTCTCCGAAACCCAATTCGTAAAAAGGGAAATCCAGCCCAAAAGAAGAAGGATTGTCAACTTTGTTGACTGTGAGAATGACTTTTAAGCCTGATTTTCTCAAAATGTCCGCTATGAATTTGTCGCCGGGGTTCAGGCCGGATTTGCCGTCTACGAGAAAAACCACAGCAGAGGATTTATCCAAAAGGTTTTTGAGTATTAGGGATATCTCTTCCATTATGCCGATTTTTGAGTCGTAACCGAAAAGACCTCCCGTGTCGACGAAACTGAATATTTCCCCGCACCAATCGACGTCGCCATAGTTGAAATCCCTTGTCACTCCGGGTTTTTCGTCAACTATGGCTTTTCTCTTTCCAAGCAATCTATTGAAAAGAGTTGATTTTCCGACATTCTGCCGGCCTATTATGCTAATTAGAGGTTTTGCCATGTTTTGATTTTATACTTCTTTCATGCAATTTATCAAGTTTGTTTAAAAATAGCCGCGGTCTTTCACTGCAGACAAAAACATTCCTGCCTGTTTTGCGGGCAATTTCTTCAGGTGTAATGTCGTCTATAAACCGACCCTGATAGTTGAGGGATCTCTGCGGCACTGCTATCACTCCGTCATCGAGTTTCTCTGAAATTTTAATGAAATCTTTCCCCGGCAGAAGACCCGCTGTTGTCACTTTTTTCCCGAAAAAAGAATTGACGACCGGTATAACTTTCGCCTTCGATTTTCCTAAACTTATTTTTTCGGCAAGCTTCTGTGCAAAAGGAAACATAGCCTCTCCCGTAAGCAGGAAAAGAGGAAAGCCAATTTTTACTTTTCCCGCTTTTTCTGTTTCGTCCAAAAAAAGCCTCAGGCCTCCGACTCCGTTTTCCAACTGAGGGTAATCGCCGTAATAAGAATTTCGGGGTATCTCTTTTCCCGCGGTTAAAAACATCTGATCAGTGCAGTAAACAGGTGAAGTCCTGCCTCTTCCGGAGGAAGAGGCGAAAGAGGTTCTGTCAATAACATCAAGGGCTTCATCTCTGGAAAGTTCTCTGATGGGATAAAGGTTTTTTCTTTGTTTTGTCAAACCGACAGGAACTACTGCCGTAGATGCGACAAAAGCTTTCGCGAGGTCGGCGAGTGTTTTTTGCAGTATATTTCCGTCGTTGATGCCTGGAACGACAACTATCTGAGTGTGAACTTTTATTCTTGATCGGGACAATCTTTTTATCAGGGGTAAAACAGGTGCGGGTTTTTTCAAGCCGAACATTTTCCCTCTTATATCAGGATCAGTCGCGTGGACGCTTATATAAACCGGAGAGAGCCTCATTAAAATAATTTTTCTTATCTCACTTTCGGTAAGATTGGTTCCCGTTATGTATGCTCCTCTGAGAAACGAAAGCCTGTAGTCGTCATCCTTGAAATTGAGAGTCTGCCTGACTTTTACCGGGTTCTGATCCACAAAACAAAAAATACACCTGTTCTGACATCTTTTATACTCGAAAGGCTCAAGTTCGATTCCAAGGCGGGAAGGGGTAAAATCCTCTAATTTTTTTCTGACGGTTTTACCGTTTGTCTCCCAGACTATTTCTCCGCTCATATCGGAAGTCCAGAAAGAAAGGTCCAAAGAATCTTCAATATCTCTTCCATCGACAGATATTATCTCGTCTCCGGGCTTTAACCCTAATGTCCTTCCGAGCCCTTTTTTGTCTATATTAAATATTTTTACAGGCATCAGTAAAAGCTAATTGCCTAAATATTCACAGAATAATTTTACCCTTTCAAGTGCTTCAGCGCCTGAAACATAATCATTTCTACCCCCGGAAACAAAACCGTTTTCGAGTGCCCAATCCCAGCTATCCATGTAAATGTCTCCGGAATATCCGGGGAATGCTATTTCGTTGAATATTCTGAAAAATATTATGGCGAGCTGAAAATTTTTGACAGGATCGTCCGGATAAAAACAACCGTCGGGAAAAGAGGACAGAATGCTTCTCTCGCTGACTCTCGATATTGACTTTTCAGCCCAGTGTCCGCTTATGTCTCTCGGTTCACCGCTGTTTTTTATCGGAAAAAGAACGAGAATACCGCGAGAAGACATCCGCGTGTCTAAAATATAGGCAAGTTCGCCTCTCGATAAGGCTTCAACCTGAAGCAGAAAGGCGTCCTGATTTGAAGTTCTAACTATAACAGGCAGAAACCTTATTGTCTTGACAGATTTTATCTCCTCCGCGGTCGAACAGGAGAAAATAAAGACGGCGAGGATAAAACTTTTTCTCATTCCCTTTCCACGGGCACCATGCAGATAAACCTGAATTTACCTTTGCCGTCGTTTAGATATTGATGTTTTTCTCCCGCAGGGACAAAAACAGCAAAGCCTTTCTGAAGTTTTTTGTTTCCCTCTTCGGTCTTGATAACGCCTTCTCCGTCGAGGACGTAATTGATGTGTTCCCACTGATGTTCGTGAAAGGGTGTGTATCCCCCCTCTTCGAGTTCCATCACTCTTAAAGCCATGGAAGGTTCGCCTTCCCTCGAGCCTATCATCAGATTTTTTGTAAGCCCTTTGATTTCACCTTCGTTCATGATGGATACAAGTGATTCCTTTTCTGATACTATTTTTATCATGTCCATTAGCCTTTCAGTTTATGCGTACGGTTCTGTAGCTGACGTAAGTAGCCGTCGGAAAACAGTAATTTCCTATCAGAGTGTCAATATTTCCCGGAGCTATGATAGTGTCGTAGAGGAGAATATTTCCTCCGACAGTGTCGAAATTGACCGCCTGAAAATAAATAGTCATCGTTCCCTGGTTGAAAAAATTTGCCGGAATGTCAATTTGGTTGAAAGTGTCCGGTCTCGGGACGGGGATGGGACCGAAAACGGAAGAACCCGTTATCTGAATAACGGCAAGAGACGCTCTTATCACGTTCGATTCGTGTGTCGTCGTCCATCTCAACCTGAGATATCCGGCGTTGTTGATGCTCGCAAGAGATATCACGGTGTCTGACGAAGAAGGATATGTCATGTCTATATAAGGCATGGAAATACTACCCGCAGCGGTTCCTTCGTTTGTCTTGAACATGAGCGAATAAGTCTTGCCTATTATGAAAGGATATAGAACATCCGGCGGGTAGGTCGGAAGCGCCATTGTCGGAAAATAGAAACTGTCGAGATCGGTAAAGCACCTCAAAAAAGCCGAATCGCCTCCCTGCTCTTTGAAATAAATGTGAAGCCCGGTGACGTCGGAATTGCCTCTCATTACCTTTGATAGAGCAGTCCTCAGAAAACCGTTCATTGGGAGCTGGTAGGGAATCCCGGGAAGATCTGATGGGAAAAATCCCATTAGAAAATAAATCTGAAGTCCGGACCCTCCCTGCGCCGGGTCAGTGGGTTCCCATCTTTTAGGCTCCGGAACAGGAGAAGTCGGTTTTTTTGAACATGAAGCAAAAGACAATGCCAATACAGCAAGGATAATTGTAACAACAAACACACGCATATTTCCTCCTATTTAATAAATTCTATTTTATCTCCGGGACCTATATTTTTCGAGGAAAACCAGCCTTCATTAACTTCGAGAGCGTAAAGAGCACTGAATCCGGACATCGTATTTTCGAGAGATAAAGGTTCCATCTTTTTTATCTCCCTGATAACCATATCTGAATCCAGAAAAGCAATATCGAGAGCTATAGAAGTATTTTTCATCCAGAAAGACAGAACATGCGGTCTTTCGAAGACAAAAAGCATCCCTTCGCCCTCAGGTAGTGAATCTCTGAACATCAAACCCGCAGTCCTTTTGTTGACATCATCGGCTATTTCGACAGTCAGGGTCTCTGTTTTCAATGCAATAATTTTTTTTTCAAGTTCTGTATGATGCCCGTAATATATCTGTGAGTAATTTTCTTCTTCAAAAGAAGCCTCATCAGGCGTCTTACAACCTGTTAGGATAAACGCCAA
Organism: Caldifarciminota bacterium; assembly: GCA_016929715.1. Lineage (GTDB taxonomy): Bacteria > SDB-A > SDB-A > SDB-A > SDB-A > JAFGIG01. The sequence goes on along the minus strand of JAFGIG010000063.1, from coordinate 2,994 downwards.
AACTAAAAATATTTCAGCTTTCATTCTTTTTCTTGTCCTGCATGACAAGGGCGTCCAGAAGAATACCTTCATCGAGCCATCCTTCGTCCACAAGTATTTCGCCGATTTTTTTGTCCTCTCCGGCCTGTCTCTTTCTGTTTTGTATGTCGAGAGCTTCATTAAGTTTTTCACCGTCAATGAAGCCCTGCTCAAGCAGAATTTCACCGATGAGGATCTTCGACATTAATACCTCCTAATTATTAAGACCCAGTCTTGAAATTTTACCAGAATCGTCTTTCCAGTTCTTCATCAATTTCACGCTTAAATCGAGAAAGACATCCCGCTCGAGATACTTTTTCATTTTTTCCCTCGACAAAGCTCCGAGTTTTTTTATCATCTGCCCGTTTCGTCCTATCACTATCGCCTTTTGAGATTCTCTCTCTACATATAAGACGGCTTTTATGTAATGCTTTTTTCCTCCATACCTTTCCTTGAAATCCTCAACTACGACTGAAATTGAGTAAGGGACTTCCTTTCTGAAAAGATCGTAACACGATTCTCTTATTATTTCAGCACTGTAAAATCTATCTGTTCTGTCCGTCAGTGCGTCTTCGTCGAAATACCTTGGTCCGGGTTTCAGCAGTTCAAGGACAGAAGGAACGACTTTTTCCGTGTTATCCCCTCTCAGGGCTGAGATCAGGATAATTTCAGCAAATTCCTTTGTTTTCCGCCATTCGTCTATGACAGGGAGGAGCAGTCCTTTGTTTTTTAATTTGTCAATTTTATTTACGCACAAAATCAAAGGGACTGCTATGGAATCTGCCGTAGAGATATCCTTTTGGGAAGGCATGACCGGATCAGTTACGTAAATTCCTGCATCGCAGTCTCTGGCAGCTTTTGATATCTCTTCGCTCATATGTTTCTGGAGTTTGTATTTCGGGTCCAGAAAACCCGGGGTATCGACAAATACTATTTGATAACGGCTGTCGTTGAGTATGCCCAAAATCCTGTTTCTCGTCATCTGAGGTTTTTTTGAAACCGGAGAGAGGTCGAAATCAATAATTTTGTTCAGTAAAGTCGATTTTCCCGCGTTCGGCAATCCGAAAATACCTACATACCCGCTTTTGAATGATTTTTTCATGAGATATCTTCTCAATTCTCACCCCACATTGTCAAGCTGCTGCACATATTTTGTGCTTTGAACTCTCAATGAAAAAAGCCCGAGAAAATAATATAAGCGTCTTTATGTGATTTAGAATATTTTAATGTCATAAGGCATAATTATTGCATACAATAATTAGGTCAAATAAAGGAGGAAAAATGAAAATATTAGCGGGGATTCTTTTAATCCTGTTGCCCGTTTTAATTTTTTCCGGACAACTTCCGGCGAGAATTAGTGTGGTCTCCGGCGAAGTGATTATACGCAAATCCTATTCGGATAATGACGAATACGGAATAGTGAATCTTCCGGTAGAAGCGGGAGATTCTATCTATGTCAAAAGCGGTTATGTTGAAATCGACATTGAAGACGGTTCGACTCTCAGAATCGGAGAAAATTCATCCTGTATAATAATTCACACAGGCAATAGCGAAGCCGACAATTCAATATCTACGAGGATTTACGCCAATTTCGGAGAATTCGAGTTATTTTCATCTACAAAGGCAAATCTAAAAAGCTACCTCGACCTTGAGACTGACGTCGGTATCGTTACTTCTTTTCCTTCCGCAACAATCCGCGTAAAAGTCAACAATATCGGTGAAATCGAAGCCGAAGTCATAAAAGGGACAGGCGCTTACAAGACAAAAAGAGAGGAAAAGCTTCTCAACGCGGGGGATTTCGCGACAATAAATTCGACAGGTATCGGTTCTATAGTATCAAGGCCTGTTCCCGAAAATTCATCCATAACTCAAAGGTCATACAAACCCTCCACATACGACACTCAAAATTCCCCAAGCAGGGCATATGTGCCTAAAAACATAGAAAGCAGTTCCCAGACTCTCGACGACAACGGAACTTGGATTTATGTATCTTCCCACGGATACTGCTGGAAACCCAAAGTCGTCATCGTTGACTGGAAACCTTATTACGACGGCGAATGGGTCTGGACAGCTGCGTGGGGATGGACCTGGGTTTCCTATGAACCCTGGGGCTGGTGGACATATCATTACGGGCACTGGGTTTATTCCAGAAGCTGGGGCTGGGTCTGGGTGCCGGGTTCAAGATGGTATCCGGCGAGAGTTGTATGGTATTGGGGACCCGGCTGGATCGCCTGGTATCCATATCCTTATTATTACTGGTATCCCTGGTTTTATGATCACTGGTGGATATGTGTAAGCACAGAATCTTTTTACAGGCCGAGATACAGGTATCACGACCCGCGTTACGGTTTCGTCGGCGACAAACCTACCCGGACATACGACCCTGTTGATGTTCCCGACATAAACAGCGGAACAATGGTCAGGTCACCTGATCAGCCCGAGAATACTGACAGAAACCTGACCGCCGACAACAGATTGACAAACCAAAATCCATCTCAGCCCGTAAGAGAGACGCCTGATCTCAACAGCGGCAGGATAGAACCTGTAAGAAGGGAAATTGGCACAAGGTCTCCCGACTTAAACAGCGATTTAACTACGAGGACTGGCGGAGGATTGACGACTAGAAACAGCGGCGAACTTACAACGTCGAGGCCTATCTCCGAGAGGACACCTACTGTAAATTCAAACATGACTCCCCCCAGGCAGAACGAAGTCACTACGCGAACGCCCTCTCAGGAGACAAACACAAGAGTAACAACAACACAGCCTACGACAAGGACAAACCCGCCAACAAACAGCAACACAAGACCAGAGACTAACGACAACAACAGAAACTACAATCCACCGACAAACAGCAACACGAGACCAGAGACTAACGACAACAACAGAAACAACAATCCTCCGACAAACAGCAACACGAGACCAGAGACTAACGACAACAACAGAAACTACAATCCACCGACAAACAGCAACACG
>JAFGIG010000062.1 GCA_016929715.1 Caldifarciminota bacterium | reverse complement strand
AGGTTGTTCCAGGGCTGAGCCTGATCGTATTTGTAGCCTATCGCTGTCGAATCGTAACCTGTCCAGTATTGTGTTGCTATCCCGGTGAACTGGTCGCTCGTTCCGTTTCTTGTGCAAGCGACAAAAGGCATGACAGTGTGGACGTCGCCTAAAATGAAAAATCCAGGACCATTATAAGTTGCTCCACCGTCCGAGGAGACGTACTCGATGGACCTTGTCGTCGAGACGTCGACTTGTCCGGACTGGTAGACAGCGTGAACATAATTTGCGGGATACGCGTTGTGCCTTGCGGATGCGACGACCGGTCTTTGGAAATTCGCGTCTGTTCCAACAGCGACATGGTCGATCCAGTGACCGAAATAGCTGTCATATCTGGACATTCTGATAATGTTACCGGTAAAAAAATTTATTATGTAGGCGTAGTCGTCCGGTCCTGCGCAGACATCAAAATCCCGCGGGTATAGCTGGTTGTAGGTGAGAGTGGCTGAGGACCATGTTGAACCGCCGTCGGCCGAGGCGCACCTGTAAATCTGCCAGGGAGAACTAGGAACTGTAAACACGACGTATATGTGCGGATCGGCTTCGTCGGTTATGTCCATTTCTACCCAGTTTATGTCGTTGTATGTCGTGGAGGAAAAGTGATACCAGTCGTATAAAGAATGGTCGGCTTTTAGCCTACGATAGGAAAGAATTGTGTCGCTTCCATACACTAAAACCGTGACTGTGTATATGTAGGGATTGGCTGTCTGAGCCTGAACCTTCATGTCATAACTCAGCACGTTTACCCCGGTGCTGTAATACCACGCCCCCCAGTCTTTGGTCCAAGTGTATCCCATGTCAGTGGAGCGGTAAATCCATAAAGTGTCGTTCGAGCCGTGGTTTGAAAGAAGAGCCACGTAAACGTATCCGTTGTCGTCATAGTCGAAGGCTAATTTAGTCACATCGGACTGGTAGGGGCATTCGTCAGTGACAAACAGGTCGTCGCCCCAAAGAGGTGCGTATACGGACGGTTGTTGTGAAGAATTAAGAAGTCCCGAAGTTTCTTCCCGTGAAGGAGAATATACACGATCACTCGCGGGTTGGCTCTGGTCTTCCATTAATGCTTCACCGTCAACACACTGGTCTATAACCACGGCTTGTTTAAAATATGCCTGGCTGACTTGCGCCTGCAGACTCATCTCCGCAAGGATGAGTATAAAAAAAACAGAAAGTGTTCTTTTCATTGGACCTCCTTCTTTTTTTTTGGAATAAACGGGCAAAAACAAAATGCCTCCTTTCTTTGATTTGAAAAGAGCTTAATAAGTAATTATAGCTCAGTTAACATATAAAAAAATGTTTATTTCATTGAAGAATAACTTTTGGAATTCGGTTCAAGCGATGTCACGCCGCTGATTATTTTCTCTATGTCTTTTGCCGAGACGTCGAATCTTCCGGCTTCGCTGTAACTGCCGGATGTAGTTCGGGATTTATTGAAGAGTTTGACGAGTTTGCCTCCGGAGTTTTCGACAATGAGTTCGGATAATTTCTCTCCGGGGAAGTATTTTTCCCGCAGAGTTTCGTTGTGCTTGAAATTAGGATTTATCAAAAGCAGTTTTATTTTGGCTTTTCTGAAAAGCTTTGCCGCTGACAATGAATTTTTATATGCGGGTTCGTCGAATATGTTCTTGTATTTTCCAGTTAAAGGCTCGGGATAACAGTCGCTTAAAAGGACGACGAAACTCGACGATCCTCTGTTTCTGAATTTTTCAAGCTTTGCCATGTCGAGTGATTTAGTCAAACCGTCTGCGAGAGGAGACCTTCCGTGAACTTTAAGAGAGAGCAGGCTTTTCGAGACCACTTTGTAGTTGTGGGTCGGATGGTTGAGGATTTTAGACTGATACCCTTGAAGAGAGATGATTCCGATTCTGTCTTTGTTTTTGTTGAAATATACTGTCAGCGAATTGATGATTTTGGAAAAAGCTATGGCGAAATTGATTACAGAAGAGCTGACATCGACAACTAAAATCATGTTTAGGCTTTGATGTGAGCTTTTTTCCCACCCAAGCAGGTCTTCTTTACAAAGATATGTCCGTTTTTTCGTGTCGCTGGAGAGCAGATGATTGACAATAGACGGATAAAAAGCGAGAGAATTGATCCCTTTTGAGTATTTTATGAGCCGGTAGTTTCTTCCTGTTACAGTGTTTTTAGCTCTTTCCCTTTTCGTGAATTTTCTCGACCTGAAATTCTGGGTTCGCCTAAATTTTCTTAAAAACCTCCTGAATTTAATGTCGACGGTTTTGAATAAATTCATTTCCGACTCGAAAAGGGGGATTTCTTCTCTGTAATCGGACTTCACCCTTTTTTCTTTTCCTCCAAAATTCTTAAAAGGCATTTCCTTTGAAAATAATTTTAGCTGTTTAATCTTTTTGAAGCGGAAATAGGACAAAGCTTTTTTTATAAAGCTTTTTATTTTTCTTTTCACGGTGGGCTTTTGGATGCCCACCGTTATTATTTTTTTGAGGAGTCTTCCTCCTGTATGTCTGAAAACGGAGTTTTTTCTTCATCTCTTACCGGCTTTTTGGGTTCCGGCTCTGTGCCTTCAAAATTAAATCTACGCAGATTTTCCGGAGACTTTTCTTTTGATATCTTCATGTAATTATCCCTGAAAACCTTTACGACTTCGTCTGGTGAAGGAGGTTCGAGAAGTCCGCTGTCTCTCGTCCTGTGGCATAAAGTCATCTTCGCGGCATCCAAGGCATCGTCGAAAATTGTTTCTTCTCGCCAGCGGAGGGCGGATATTGTCATAGCAGTTTTGGTTATTATTATGTCCGGTCTTTGGCCGTCAACTTTGAGATTGGAGCATGAGGATGCGATAACCGTAAGAAGCGTCTCGTCAATGCTTACATTCAGTAGAATCTTTTTTGCCCTGTCAATTTTTTGCTTGAGATCTTCTTCGGAAGCTTTGTATACCTGGCAGAATTTTTCGGGATCGTTTTCAAAGAGAAGATTTCTTTTGACTATTTCGGACCTTTTCGCCGGGTCATATTGCGATTCTGCTTTCACGCAAAGGGGAAACCTGTCGAGTATTTGGGGTCTGAGTTCACCTTCTTCCGGATTCATGGTTCCAACGAGGGTGAAATCCGACCTGTGTTTTACGGAAAAACCCTCTCTCTCTATTATGTTCCAATGAAGCGCGGAGACGTCGAGTATGTCGTCTACAAGATGGTCGGGGAGAAGGTTGACTTCGTCTATGTATAAGATATTCCTGTGCGCCATGGCGAGTAAGCCGGGGAGTATGCTCTTGACTCCTTCTCTGAGTATTTTTTCAATGTCTATACTGCCGAGGAGCCTGTCTTCCGTGCAGCTAAGCGGCAAGTCGACTATTCTAGCTTTTCTCGACTCGGTTTCATGCCCGTCTTTTTCCCTGCAGTAAGTGCAGAAGTGTTTGGGTGTTACGGGATCACAGCCGAAGGGGCAGTCTTTGACCGATAGATATTGTGGAAGAATATCCTCGACAGAATGGACAAAAGTGCTCTTGCCTGTCCCTTTTGGACCGGTAATCAGAAGACCTCCGATTTTAGGGTTCACTATATTGGCAAGATAAGCGGTTTTGGGAAAATCCATACCGACTATCGCGGCTATGGGAAATCTCGTCAATCCTTCCATTTTGCCTCCCCTGAATTGTTGGGTTATTCTATCACAGAAAAATATTTTTCTATGGGAAAATATTTTTCGGAAAGAGCCAACGAAGCCGGCAGTCGGAGATTGGTATCGTATATGTGGGACAGTTCAGTCGGCTCGGGGTTTATTTGGAGTAAATAAGCGCCGTTTTTTTTAGCGTGAAGAGGGAATCCCGCCGCGGGCCAGACAACAGATGACGTCCCGACGCTGACGAAGAGATCGCATCTGGATATCTCTTCAAGAGCTTTTTCAATTATTTGACTGTCCAAGGAATCCCCGAACCACACGATGTCAGGCCTGAACCATACTCCGCATTTTTCGCATCTGTATGAGGGATAAAATTCCGATAAGATTTCCTCTTTTCCGCAAAGGCACCTGACGCTCCAAAGCGATCCGTGAAGTTCAACTACATCTGTGTTTCCCGCTCTCTGGTGCATACCGTCTATGTTCTGGGTGATTATGCTGATACCGGTTCTTTTTTTCTGCAGTTGTGAAAGCCAAAGATGTCCTCTGTGGGGGCGGCATTTTAAGACCGCCTTTCTTCTCAATTCGTGGAATTTCAAGACTTTTTCAGGATTCCTGTCAAAAGCTTCCTGGCAGGCGAGTTCTCTCCAGTTATAACTCTCCCAGATACCGTCTCTGCCTCTGTAAGTAGGAACTCCGCTTTCGGCGGACATTCCCGCTCCTGTAAAAAACACTATATTTTTGAAATCTGAAAAAGGTATTCTCATCGACAAAAATATTATATGCCGAAAATATTATGTCAAAGGGTAATTGAGAAAATGTTTAATGACCTTTTAGTGACAGGGGATATAATTATGGGTAGGAATAAAAAGGGAGAGTAAAATGAATGACTTTGTCGGAGTCGCAATAGAGCTTAAAACCAAATGCAGAAAATGTGACGGAACAATACACATAAACGCTTTAACCCAAAAAATACCATGCCCTTTCTGTAGAGAAGAATTAAACCTGAGCCTAAAGACATGGGAAGGTATATTGGAAGATCCAATAAGAGAGGCACCGGATTTTGATGAAGGCGAGAGCACAAATTCTACAGTCATGGGGAATATTAACTATCAAATAACATACGGAAGGCAGATACCGAGATTTCCGGAAAGTAAAAAAAACATTGACCTGAAAAAGGCGGCAGAATACGCGGAAAAAGGAAATATTGAAGACCCAGACACCGGAAAGAAACATTCATTTAGAAAAATACCCATAGAATACGCGAATATTTTTCCCGAAGCCATGTATCTCGCGATGGAAGATACGGGTCTTGTTCCCGGAGGAATAGAAAATAAAACTGTCAACGCGCAGGAACCAGTCGCTTTTGCCTGCCCAAAATGCGGCGGATTTTTAGACGTCGACGGCAAGAACAGGATGGTAAAATGTTCGTTTTGCAATGTTTCGGTCTATCTTCCCGACGATCTCTGGATGAGATTGCATCCGACAGACACAATTACGAGATGGTTTATTCTCATAGACGTAAAAGAAAGACCATGCACGTGGGATTCAGACATTTGGGATATTGTTGTAGACGGAAAAAACAACATTTATCTGGCCCTGGAGAACGACCGTTCAAAACTTGAGTTGGTTTCACTTGATAAAGACCTCAAAAGAAGGTGGGAGAGAAAAGACCTCGAATATTATCCCGAGACATCAAACGGCGACACCAGGCTCGCGATAGACAGCAGGAACAAGTTGATGCTGTGGAGCGGAGATAAAAACTCACTTCTTTTTCTTTCAACTGAAACAGGCGAAATTGAAGATATATTGGGCGGAAAAAAAGGGAGACAGCCCTCCGGCAGCAAAAATACTTTCAGCATGAAAGACGCCTTTTCTCTTTGCTCCGATGACGACGGGACTTTTCTTGTGTTTCACAGAAGGAATAAAAAAGATTCGGATAACGATAATTACTACGAATTGTTGAGATTTGATTTTGACGGAAATGAAATAGAGACATGGAAAATAAATGAAAGTAATATTTTCGGCAAGTTTAAGGGAATACTGAAAAGCACTAAAGGGCCTCAGTATTTTGAGGGGCTGAAAGACATTCCGACGAAATTCAGGAATTCCGATATACACGTTTCGACGGGATATGACGGTAATTACTATCTTCTGAGCTACGATAAACTGATAAAATATTCAAGAGACGGAAAAAAGATATATTTCAAAAAACTCGACTGCAGTTATACGTATTCGAGAGCTTGCGGAGACAGAGAAGGCAACGCTTATGTTCTGTCTTGCAAAGAAGGGGACAGATATTACGTGCTTCAAATTTCTCCCGACGGAAAACAAATGAAGCGTCATCTTCTTTCTGTTTTAGACGAAGGCGTGGTCGGCAGTGAAGAGGTTATCTCGCTTTCTGAAGACGGGACATTTTACCTTGCCGGGTATTCGGGGAGAATGAGAATAATTTCGAACAACGGAAAACTTATCCACAGGAGCAAAGAGGCTAAAGAGGATGAAGAAAGAAAACTTGAAGAAAAAAGAAAAAAAGAGGATTGAACAGCCCCTACGAGTATGAATGTTTCATTATTGACGGAGTGATTTTAACAGACTCTTTATAAAAATTTCGCTTGACAAAACTAAATACTGATACTAATTTAGTATCAGTATGGAGAAAAAATGAAACTTCTGACAAAAAATACGGACTATGCAGTGAGGGCTCTTCTTGAACTTTCAAAAACTGAAGATTACGTATCGGCAAAGACTGTTTCTAAAAATCAAAAAATACCGTATCAGTATCTGAGAAAAATTCTTCAGACTCTCGCTAAAAATGGATGGGCGGAGGCAAAAGAAGGAATTCACGGCGGGTTCAAGCTGAAAGCGGAACCCTCGCAGATAAGAATTTCAAAACTCATAAATATATTTCAGGGTGATATAGAGCTTTCCGACTGTCTTTTCAGAAAAAAAATATGTTTTAACAGAAAACACTGCGCTCTCAGAAAAGAATTGAAAAAAATTGAAAAATTGGTGGTAGCTGAATTTGAAAGACTTACCTTGGCTGATTTAGTCTATAAATCTAAAGAGGCGGAAATTTGAAAAGAACTGTGATTAAAATTGATGAAGAAAAATGCGGTCAATGGCCGGTCCAGCTTGCTCTTGTCAACCCGGAATCTTCTTTTTGTCGAGGCGCGGATCTTCTTGTCACGGCAGATTGTGTCCCTTTCGCGTTTGGAAATTTTCATAAAAGAGTTCTCAGGAATAAAATTGTCCTGGTGTTCTGCCCGAAACTCGACGACAGGGTGGATGATTATATAGAAAAACTCGCGAAAATAATCCAGATAAACAACATACAGTCGCTCACGATTCTCAGAATGGAAGTGCCATGCTGTGGAGGGATGACAAGGGCAGTAAAAGAGGCCGTGAGGAAATCTGGAAAAACAATGGTTATTAAAGAATATGTAATTTCATTAAACGGTAAAATTGTATAAAGGAGGCCGCCATGTCAATGTTCTGTTATCAATGTCAGGAAACAGCTAGAAACGCAGCCTGCACTGTAAAAGGGGTCTGCGGTAAAAGAGAAATTACATCAAATCTGCAGGATCTTCTAATATTTGTCCTGCGGGGAATAGCGCACTTTGCTGAAAAAGATGAAAATATCGACAGAGAGACGGGCGTATTTCTCTGCAAAACCCTTTTTTCAACCATCACCAACGCCAATTTTGACGACGAGAAAATCAAAGAACTTATCACTGAAGGTCTGAAAATCAGGGACGATCTGAAGTCAAAACACTCGGCAGAAGAAAGCGCTCCTGATTGCGTTACATGGACAGGTGATGAAAACGAATTTGGAAAAAAAGCAGAAGAGGTCGGAATTTTAAGTTTATCTCCGGATGAAAATAAAAGATCTCTTAAATCTATAATTCTCTATGGCCTAAAAGGGATAGCGGCTTACGCGGAGCATGCGGCTGTTTTAGAGAATTATGACGACGATGTATTTAGGTTTGTTTTCAGAGCATTATCCCTTCTCGACAGCGATGCGGGGGAAAATGAACTTTTCGAAATGGTCGTTAAAACGGGTGAAACGGCGGTGAAAGCTATGGCGGTTCTCGACGCGGCGAACACTTCCGCTTACGGGAACCCTGAAAAGACATATGTCAAAATAGGTGTCGGCGACAAACCCGGAATTCTCATATCCGGCCACGATCTCAGGGACATGGAAGAACTTCTCCTGCAGACACAGGGAACAGGCGTAGATGTTTATACTCACGGAGAAATGCTTCCTGCAAATTATTATCCTGTGTTTAAGAAATTTCCCCACCTCAGAGGCAACTACGGTGGATCCTGGTGGAAACAGGACAAGGAATTTGAATCTTTTAACGGACCAATCCTCATGACGACAAACTGCATAACCCCGGTGAAAGATTCATACAGAGAAAGGATTTTCACAACCGGAATGGCGGGTTACCCGGGAGTGAAACATATAAAAGAAAGGACAAAAGGCGGAAAAAAGAATTTTACGGAAATAATCGAACTCGCAAAAAAATGTCTTCCGCCCAGGGAAATTGAAAAAGGAGAGATAGTCGGTGGATTCGCGCACGGGCAGGTTGAAGACCTTGCCGGCAAAATCGTCGAGGAGATAAAATCAGGGGCAATAAAAAAATTCGTCGTTATGGCAGGTTGCGACGGCAGGTATCCGTCGAGAAATTATTACACAGAAGTCGCAGAACTTTTGCCTAAAGACACCGTAATATTGACGGCCGGCTGCGCCAAATACAGATATAATAAGCTCAACCTCGGCGATATAAATGGAATTCCGAGGGTTCTCGACGCCGGACAGTGCAATGATTCATATTCGCTCGCGCTGACCGCATTAAAACTGAAAGAGGCATTCGGCTTACAAGACGTAAATGATCTTCCTCTTGCGTTTGATATAGCATGGTATGAGCAAAAAGCAGTAGCGGTCCTTCTCGCACTTCTTTTCCTCGGATTTAAGAACATAATATTGGGACCGACCCTGCCGGCTTTTGTTTCTCCGGATGCAGTAAAACTCCTCGTAGATAAATTCGGATTAAGGGGTATCGAAGATCCACAAAAAGATGTGAATCTCATAACCGGCGGAAACCAAAGTTAAGTCCGAAATGACCATGGTGGGCATGTTTAGGAAAAAGTGATAAAATGAGGTCATAACCAAGGAGGAAAATTGAGTGAATTGATCCCTCTGGAGAAATACGCTGAGCTCTGCGCACTGATGGCAGAAACCGCAGGAGACACGGGAAAAGAAGATGAAATTGCCTTGGCAAACGGAGTTTCACGTGATGATTGGGAAAAATCAAAAAAGGGCTACACTGCCCTCATGAGTGATCCGAAAGATATGGGCAAAACGGCAATGGCTTTCATGCCGCTCTATCAAGCGGCTCTGGAAAAGAAAAGAGGAGGAGGCCCTCCGGGAAGCTTAGAAGATTATTCGGTAATCCACGCAGAGATGGCTTATATGAAAGATCCGGACAATCCGGAAAATAAAATTGACTTCATGATTGTCCTCAACAACCACGGATACAGCCATTCAAAATGGCTTGAAATGGAAAGCTACTGGACTCCGAGAGTTTCTGATCCCGAAAGTTCTCTTTTCGATGCGGAATTGTCTAAAAAATTCAGCGAAATAATTCAGAGGGAAGGAGACAAAATACTCGGGATAGAAAGATAGGCTACAGGGGGAACTGAACTGTAATTTCAGTGCCTTCATCTCTTTTAACTGATATCTCTCCGTTTAACTGTTTTATAAGCAGTTTGACTATTGTCATACCGAGAGTCTTGGCGTTTGTTATATCTGTCCCTTCCGGTATACCGACGCCGTTGTCCTTTAATATTATCTGAGCAAAATCTTTTTTAATTCCGTTTGCACCTGTTCTTGCAACTTGCTTAAGAGAAATAAAAAGAATTCCGTTGTTGATTCCTGAAAATGCATGCCTGAGACAATTTATCATTATCTCATTTACAATAAGACCGGCGGGAATGGCTTTGTCTATGCTCAGGGTCAGTTTGCTCAAGTCTTTCTTGATTTCCAGCTGATTTATTATCTTTCTGAAAGTCATGTAATTTTCTGTAGTGAGGATTTCCAAGAAATCGGAAAATTCTATGGAAGTATAGCTTTGGGAGTGAAACAAAAGACCGTGAACGTGACCAATGCTCAGAACTCTGCTTTGGGTTTCCTTGAGCAGGATCGAAAGTCTTTCGTCTCCGGCGGAAGAAGCCTGGAGCTGAAGAAGACTGGATATTACCTCAAGGTTGTTCCTCACCCTGTGGTGGATTTCGTGCAGGAGTATTTCTTTTTCTTTAAGCGCGTTATTGAGCGCGTTATTTATTTTCTTTCTCTCTGTTATGTCCCTTAGCATCCCAATCTGTCCGGTTACGTCTCCTTTTTGGTCGAAAGTCGGATTTCCGTAATCTTCGAACCAATGGACAATGCCTTCCTTGTCCACAAGGCGGACTTCAGAAGGAAATGACTTGCCGGATTTTACGACCTGTTCGAATTCCTTCATTACTCTCTCTTTGTCGTCCGGGTGAACGAATTCGATCAGGTTTTTTCCGACAACTTCATCCGGATCTATGTTGTAGGATTTGGTCTGAGGGCCGATGAAAACTATCTTTCCTTCTGTGTCTATCATATAGACGATGTCTCTGCTTCCCGTGATGAGGTGTTTGAATTTTTCCTGTTCTTCCTTTAAGTTCATTTCTCCTTTTATTTTTTCTGTTATGTCGGAGAAGATTCCTATTGAGCTGATATATTCTCCTTCGGAACCTGTTTCAGGAGTCGCGGTTACATTTAAGGTTCTTTTCTCTCCGTCAGGGCGGCTGATTTCAAGGATATAGCTGGTCTTTTTAAGGGATTTCCTGTTCTGGGTCTCGTCGAGGACGAATTGAATCTGATCCGTGGAAAGAAAGCTCTTTAAGTTTCTTCCTATCAAACTCTGTGGATAAACTCCGAAAATTCTGTCGGCGGCAGGGTTGGAAAATATGAATTTTTCCTGTCCGTTGACTACGCCTATGCCTTCACCGATATTGTTTATCATCGCTTTTAACCTGTCGGCGCTGATTCTGTAGAAATTGTCAACTATTTCCTCAAAATATTTGTCTTCAAGAATGAGAATGAAAAACTGAGTTTTTCCGTCAGAACCTTTGACCACGGAGCTCATTTTTGATACTCCGTATTTAGAATCATGGAGGTTGAATTCGGCAAAAGAAGAAAAAAGACCGATGTCTCCGGTGTCGAGAAGGTCATCGAGGATTTTCGCCGGCAGTTTCCAGCTCTTTGAGCTTTTAAGCTCAAAAACAGAGTCAATTTTTTTTCCAGAAATATCTTCTGTGAGCAAACCCAATGCCTCTTCAGCTCTGCTGTTGAGTCTCAGGATGGAGCCTTCGCTGTTGACGAGTATCAATATGGCGTTGAGTAAATCAAAAGATTTTTGGGCGAAAAATATGTCGTCAGGAGAGGAACTTCTTTTTAATCTTTCGTTATTTTGATTTGGATTCGCGTCTTTATTTCTTTGTGAAAGCGCTTTCTCTATGGCATCTATAAGTTCTTCACCCTCAATGGGCTTGTATATAATGCCGTAATAGCCGCATTCGGAAATATCTTCGAGAAGGGATTCGTCGTTTATGGCGGTGAGAAAGACGACTGGAATACCGAATTTCTCCTTTATCAGAGAGGCGGCTTTGATTCCGTCCATTTCTCCGGACAGAAGAATGTCGAGTAAAATTATATCAGGTTTTTGTTTTTCAAGAAGCGAAAGAGCCTTCTCGGCGGAATCGACGATGTCTGTCACCTCATAAGAATTTTGTTCGAGAACGAGCTTAATTTTTAGAGATATCAGATTCTCATCTTCGACAATTAGGACGGTTTTATTCATCAATTACCCCCGGTTAAGGATATATTAAAAAAGCGGCGGTTTCAATTATTGATTTTTATAATTTCGCGATGGATTATATGAGTGAACTCAAATCGAAGAATTTTAAACATTCTTATCTTATAAACTTGAATTTAAGTCCAAATTCGTGCAGAATAAGTAAAAAGCTGTAAAACCGGACACACAAAAACCGGTAAAAAAGGAGCCTGTTCATGTTTTTCAGCAAGTATCAGGCCAATGGAAACGATTATATAATATTAAACCTGATAGACAGGGAATCTCCGGTTGTTTCCCCTGAGTTTCTCGCCAAAAATCTCTGCGACAGAAAGCGGAGGATCGGCGGCGATGGCCTGCTGATTTTGAGCAATCAGAATAGAGCGGATATGAGGTTGAAGATATACAACAGAGATGGGTCCTCCGCTCAGATGTGCGGAAACGGCCTCAGGTCAGCCGCTTTGTATTATTATATAAATATTAAAAGTAAAGTTGACATCTCTGTTGGAACCGATTCAGGAATCAAGAGATGTGAAATACTGAATTTTAGCAGCAAAAACAAAGCATCTGTTAAAACGGAAATCGGCAGGCCACTTTTTGATATTTCGGAGGAAAAGGAAACATTCCCTCTAAAGACAGAGAAAAACAGCATATCCGATTATTACTGTGTTTCTTTGGGAAACCCTCACGCGGTTGTGCTAGTCGAAGATGTCGAAAAAACAGATTTGAAAGCCATTTTCTATGAAAATATTTTAAGCAAAATATTTCCGGAAGGAGTCAATATTTCAGCGGTTGAATGCGTAGATTCGGGGTTGTTTTCGCAGAGAGTTTACGAAAGAGGAGCGGGTGAAACACTTTCCTGCGGAACAGGCGCGGCGGCGGCATATTCTGTTTTGCGAAAGCTGAAAATGATTGAAAAAGACGCTACTGCCTCTCAGAGAGGCGGGACTATTAAGATAACTGAAAGTTCTGACGGTCAAATATGTCTTATAGGCGAAGCCGAAGAAGTGTTTAAGGGAGAAATAAATGAATTATTCTAGGATGTCAAAATTTACCGCGGTCATTGCAGCGGTTTTTTTTCTTTTAAGCGCCTGTTCGAAAAAAGCGAGCTACGATGAACTTATCGACTCAGTATCTTTCAGGCTTGATAAGGTCAACAGATTAAAGAAAGGCTACGAAGACTCCGAAGAGATTAAGAACCTTCTGGAGAAAGCTCTTTCTGAGTCTAAAAAAGCCGTTGAAATCCAGCCCAAATCTCCTGACGCGAACGGCCTTTACGCGAGAGTTCTATTCGCATTGGGTGAGACCCAACAATCCCTCTTTTACGCTGAGGCTTCCTTGTCGGCGGACTCGTTAAATTTTCACGGGAATTTGGCTGCTGGAAATGTTTATCGTAGGATCGGAGATCTCCAAAAAGCCGAATTTTACATACAAAGAGCGGTATTATCCGATTCTTCGGATCTTTACGCGAGATATTCTCTCGCTTTGCTTTTACAGCAGAGAAGAAAGCTAAAAGACGCAGAAGACATTCTCGAGATTTTAGTAAATGAAGAACCCGACAATACAAGGTTCCTCTATTCGCTTGCCGCGGTGAACGAAGAACAGATGGATCTTATCAAAGCCGAAAGGCTTTTTAAGGAGCTCTCGGAAAAAGACCCCGACGACCCTGAGCTATGGAGGGCATACGCAAGGCTTCTTGAAAAAGGAGGAGACACGACTGGGGCAAAAGTTTTGTATTTTAGAGCCGACTCTATAGAATTTTCAGCGAGTGAAGATTGAACCCAATGACCTGTCGAGTGATATTCAGCCTAAAAAGCGCGCCGCCGGAGAGATAGTTGAAAAGTAACAGCATACCCGGTTTTATTTCTGAAAAAATGAAAGCCAAAGAGATGTTCGGCACAACCAGAGGGTCAGCACTGTTTACGGATCTCGGCGGATTTACGAAAATGACCGAGATGTTTTTCAAAAAAGGCGATTCAGGAGCGGAAGAAATTTCAAAACAACTGCTTTGGGTTTTTGATATGCCGATAAAAACAGTCCATAAATACGGAGGACACGTGACCACTTTCGCCGGAGACGCTTTCACGGCGATATTCCCCGGCGATGACGGAAAAATTGCTTATTCTGTAGCGGTCATACTAACTTACTTTTTCGAAAGAGAGGGCAAGAGAAAGACGGATTTGGGTGATCTGAACTTCACATGCAAGTGCGGCGTAGGAACAGGCGATATCGACTGGAGGATTATCAGCCTTGACAGTAAATTGAATTCCTATCTTTTCACTGGACAGGCAATATCTTTAGCTATAACTAATGCCGAAGGAGTAGGCACTGGTGAAATCGGCAGAGAAGGCGCGTTGAAAACTGTAATGCCGCAGGCCTCGTTCCGAACCTATTCTGTTCCGGATGATATTTTATCCAAATTTGTCCCCGAATATATTGTTAAAGCCGGAGAGAGAGGAGAATTGAGGCATGCGACACCGGTTTTCATAAAAATTGACGAAAAGGATACCGTTGTTCAGGATGAAGCTTTCAGGAAAATTTATGAATTGGCGGAATATTTTGGAGGCTGTCTGAATAAAATCGACTATGGAGACAAAGGAATAGTCGCCCTTGTCCTTTTCGGTGCTCCCGAGGCTAAAGAGAACCCGGAGGATCTCGCCGTCAGGTTTTCTGTAGGGATGAAAGAAGCGGGTTTCAACGCGAGAATAGGCATAGACACCGGTCTTGTCTACGCCGGCATGACCGGTGGAACTGAACGCGCCGAGTGGACATGTCTTGGTAATGTTGTGAATACTTCCGCGAGAATAATGAGCGCATGTGAAGAAAAGGAAATTTTAGCCTCTGAAAGAGTAAAAACCCGAACTGAAAAAGGCGTTTGTTTCAGGTTTCATAAAGAAGAGGTTTTCAAGGGCAAAGCATCGCCTGAGAAGATATATTCGGTTGAGTCCCTTAATGAAACAAGAAGCCTGGCTTTTAAGTATAAAATGGTCGGAAGGGAAAACGAACTCAATGAGCTGAAAGAATTTTCGTCATGCATATTGACTGAAAATAAAAACGCTGGAGTCTGCTATATATACGGCGAAGCAGGCATCGGAAAGAGCAGGCTCGCATGGGAACTGATTGAGCAAATGAAACAAGAAGGGGTCGATTTGACTGTCATGCATCTGCAGTGCGAGGAAACCTCGAGATACCCATGGTTCCCTGTATCGCAGTGGCTTTTGGATTTTTTGAAACTTGAAAAGAGCATTCTGTCATACGAAGAACTGAAAAACAGCGTTGAAGATCTCCAGATTCAGCTTTTACCCAAGCATATAAAACCGATCGCAGACATTATTGGTTTCCCTTCAGCAGACTCCGCTTATGAAAAACAAAGCGAAGACAGAAAGAAAGAAAATCAGATTTTTGCATTGAAAGAATTTGTAAAAGCAATGTCCAGAAAAAAGCCTATGGTTATTTTGGTGGATGACCTCAACAACATAGACGAATTGACCATTGAATGGCTTTCTGCTGTTACAAGGAATGTATTGGATTATCCTTTCGCCGTTATCTGCACCTCACGTTTCGACGAAAAGGGAAGCAGGCCGAGGATAAACCTCGATAGAAGAGTGAACACAGCCGAAATAGACCTTCATTCTTTCGAAAGCAGAGAACTGATATCCAAAATGTTTTCCCAGATAACCGGCCTCAGCCCTTCGGAAGGAACGGAAAAGTATCTTTTTGAAAACACTCAGGGAAACCCGTTTTTCCTTGAGCAGACGATTGTCTTTTTGAAAGAACAAAACATGCTGAATGGAACTCCAGTGGAAATATCGGGGAAAATAGAGAGGCTTCCTGATTCGCTTTGCGATCTGTTGACAGCGAGGCTCGATTCAATGGACTTTGAGCTTCGCGAAATAATTAAAAAAGCCGCAGTGATAGGAGAACGTTTTCTTGTTGAAATTCTTCGTTCGATTATTGAAGAGGATATTAGAGATGAACTCGAGTTTTTTCTCGATAAAGGCGAGCAGGGGCAGATAATAGCGAGAGAATTGAATTATGAAGATATCTATATGTTCAGGCACGCTATGCTCAGAGAAGCTGCTTATCAACTGTATTTACCTTCGGAGAGAAAAAAACTCCATAAAAGGATATTCGAATTTGCCGAGAACAGGCTTTCAAAAGAACTCGAGATACACACGAAACTGTTAGTCGAGCAGTCCGAGAAAGCTGAAGAATGGGACAAATGGGCAGAATATGCTGAAAAATACATGAAAGTAATGCTTCGAAAAGGAGCGAATCTTGAACTTCTGAGAATCTGCATGAGACTTTCCAAATATCACAAAAAGGAAGGGAATAATCAAAAAGCAGCCGAGACCGAGTTGACAGAGGGAAGAATTCTCAAGAAAACGGGAAGACATAAAGAAGCGCGTGAGAAAATCAGCAGGGCTACAAAGTATTTTGAAAAGCTCGGAGCCGAGACTCTGCTGGCGGACGCGAACAATGAACTTGGAACATCCTATCTCGGGGAAAGAGAGTTTGATACTGCTCTGTGCTGTTTTCAAAAAGCTCTTGAATACTCTGAGAAAACAGGGGAAAAGACACTTAGGTGCAGGACACTTGGCAACATGGGTGTTCTTTTCGCTTCTATGAAAAGTTTTGATAAAGCCCTCTCGAGCTATGAAAACGCGATGAAGTTAGCCCTAGAAATCGGAGACAAAAAATTTGAAGCCCTTGCTCTTTCAAATATAGGCGCGATACTCGCCCAGCAGAAAAAATACGAAGAAGCTGAAATATGTTTCAACAAGAGTTATGAAATTGCCCTAAAATACGGAATAAACGAAGAAAAAGCCGGAGCTCAAATCAACCTGGGGAACCTCGAAGCGATAAAAGGCAGAATATTGAACGCGGAAAAGCATTTTATGGAAGCGCTGAAGATATTCAGGGAAGCCGGAATCAGGGAAGGTGAAGCGTCGAGCCTTTATAACATCAGTGAAATGAAAAAGCATGAAGACAAATTCGACGAAGCGTGGAAGTTCAGCAGAGAGTATCTTGAATTGGCGAAAGAGACGGGTAACATCAACTGGGAAATCAAAGCTCTCAGTCAGACAGGTGACCTGAAATACAGGATGTCTGATCCCGAAGATGCCGTGAAATACTATAACGAAGCTCTGAAACTCTGCGAGATAAAAGGCGACAAAACAACGGAAACGGAAATACTTTTTGAAATAGCCAAGCTTTACAGGAGAATCAAGGATTTTTCAAAAAGTCATGATTATCTTGACAGGGCTTTTGAAAAATCGGGAGAGCTGGGTAATCCCGATTTGAGGAGCGATATCGCCTATAACATCGCCTGTCTTTTCGCTGATTGCGGCTCTTTCAAGAAAGCCGGAGAATATCTCGATGTCTTGAAAAAAGCGGGAGATAAAGAGGGTAAAATCAAAGCCTTCAGGGAAAAATACGGTTATTGAAGCCTTTTTTTTCCAAAAGAACGCACTTCAGGTATGGAAAATCCTCCATGGGAAGTATAGAAGGGTGGTCTTTGGGCTGGAAAGCAAGAGAAAGAAGACTGAATTCAACCCTTCGGTCGGCGGCAGCAGATTTAAGCATATTCAGGAAAGAATAGATTTCAAGATGCTGTGAGCAGGAGCAGGAGATGAGAAAACCGTTTTCATTGAGCATGTCCATCGCCCGCATGTTTATTTCCTTGTAGCCTTTAATGCCCTGTTTCAGCTTTTTCCTGTCTTTGACGAAAGCCGGAGGGTCGAGGATTATCACGTCGAATTTCTCTCCCCTCCCCTGCATTTTTTTCAAAAATGATACTGCGTCGGCTTTTACGAATTCTGCTGAAGAACCAAGAGAATTCAAACGATAGTTTTTTTCAGCGGAATCCAGAGCTTTTTTTGAACAGTCGAGAAAAACAACTTTGTCCGCCCCGTAAAGGGCGGCGTGGATTCCGAAAGCGCCGATATTGCAGAAAGCATCTAAAACTTTTTTACCTTTTGAAATGCCGGACAAAAGAGTATAGTTTTCTCTCTGGTCAAGAAAAAAACCTGTTTTTTGGGAATTTAATAAATCCAGCGAAAAACACACTCCGTTTATTTTGACTATTTTTCCGGATTCGAAAACTCCGGAAATCAGCCCTTTGAAAGGTTCAAGTCCTTCTTTCAGCCTGACAGGTGAATCGGATCTCTCGACTATAAATGAAGGATTGAAAATCTCGTCAATAGATTTTATGATGTCAGGTTTTAAGATTTGAGCACCGAGCGCAGTGAGCTGTATGACGACGGCTCCGTCGTAAACGTCTATTACAAGCCCCGGGATGCCGTCTGATTCAGAGAAAAAAGCCCGCAGGCATTTTTCTTCTGGAAACATTATTTTTCTGCGAGTCCATGCGGAAGAAATCCTTTTTTTAACGAAACTAAAATCTATAGGTTCGTCAAATTCTGTAACAATGCGAACACGGATTGAAGAAGCAGGATTATAAAAACCTTTTCCGAGAAATATACCATTTGAATCTAAAATGGTCACAACTGAACCCGGTTCCGGAGAGCCTGATATGGATTCTACCTCGTTGTCCCAGACCCAGGGATAACCGCAGATTATCTTTTTTTGGGCTTTATATTTAATTTTTATCTGAACCAAACTTTTATCTCCTATTAGAGCTAATTATACAGGTTTTTTGGTTTAAAACGAATTTCGGCGACAAAATAGAACTTACTTTAAGATTTGAAAAAACGGAATGATCTGCTCATGCGCAGGGATATGAAAAGGAAAGTTGAGTTAAAATCCCTTCGACATTCCTCGACGAGTTTCTGAATAAGATATTTTTTATTTTTTTTCTTGATTGTTAATATTTTTATCTTCTGTGATAATTTTACCGCATATATAGCAGAATTTAGCAAACGGAGATCTGATGTGAGCCCCGCAGTGCGGGCATCGAGATATTAAACTCAAACCGCAGTGAGGGCATGCCTTTTCATTTTGCCTTCCGAGATAATTGCAGAAAGGACAGATAAAAATCTCGCTTTTCATATATGATAAATAATAAACGGGAGGTATTAAAAAACAATTAGGAATCAGAGTTTTTGATTTCTTTTATGAGATCTGCGGTTTTTTTTTCAGGCAATACGCCTAATTCACTCTCGAGTAGGTGACATAGTTTGTTAAATTGGATTATTGCGCTGTTTCTGTCTCCTGATATTATGTATGACTCCATCAAAAATCGGTGTGCTCTTTCGTCGAATGGATCTACAGCCAGTAAAAAATGGGAAAATTCTCTCAATTCACGGGTGTCGTTTCTCTCTTTTGCGATGCCCGCGAGCCACATGAGGACTTCTTTGATTTTTTCCCTGTAGAAAAGCTGTTCGTCGTCTATTGAAAGAGAATACATTTCAGGAAGAAAATCCCCCTTGTATATACTGACAAGATCCCTCGCGTGTTTTTCCGCGGTATGAGGCTTGGCTCCTGATTTTTCTTTTTCAAAATAATTGTTTATTCTGTTAAAATCGTAGCAATCTACGTCAATTATGTCTGTGTTTATCCTGTAAAAAGGGTCATCGCACAATATTGCGTCTGCTCCGACGGCTTTTCTCAGGTAAGTTAAGTTTACGTGAAAATTATTCTGAGCTGCTTTCGGTCCTTTGTCCGGCCACAGCTGACTTTCGAGTTTTTCTCTGGTTTCTCCTTTTTTTCCGGAACTAATAATGAGAAGGGCGAGAAGTTCTTTTGACTTTTTTGACCCCCAGTCTTTTTCAGAAAAGATTTTCATAAGTCTTATGTCTTCCAGGGTTAAACCGCCGAAAGTCGTTATTTTCAGCTTCTTCTCTTTGGCTTCGGAAGGCAAAGAAGAGGGCGTGTCCCCTTTTTCCTTGATGCCTGCTTTTCGGGCGAAATAAGTTTTCTGCTGAGGTAAACCGATTTTTTCAAATATGTCGAAAGATGCATTCAGCAATGTTTTTTGTTTTGTTCCCTTCAAGCAGAGAGCGAATTCGGATTTCTGCCTTGCCAGAGAAAAGAGCGCTCCGCACTTGGACAATATTTTTTCAGCCGAGGAAAATTCAGTTTCCGCTTTTCGTGTTTTATTCTGAAGGGCTAAAACAGAGGCTTTTCTAGAAATGGCTATGGCTTCGTATATCTTTAACTTGCTGTTGCGGCTTCTCTCCAATGCCTCTTGAGTGGAGGAAAGTGCCTTGCTGTAATGTTTATTTGACTGTTCTAAATAAGAGCGAATAAAATCACCTTCGATTTTAATAGTGACATCGAGGTCTTCAATTTGATTTAACGGAATACGGCCGAATTCTTTTTCTGCTTTTTCGAATTCACCTTCTTCAATATAAATCCGGCAATTTTTCAGCTGAGATTCCAGAACAAGATCCCTGTGCCCCTTTTTTTCTGCGATTTGGCGGCAAGAAGCGCAATGTGATTTGGCAAGGGAAATGTTTTGTCTTAAAAGCGCTTGACTGGCGAGGAAATCGTGTGTTTTTGCTATCTTAAGGGAATATCCCGTTGAGTGAAGAAGCTCGAAGCTTTTAAGAATATGCTTTTCTGATAGACTAATCTCCCCTAATTCTCTTAAAACGAGGCCTAAATTACCGAGAGATACAGCTTCGCAGTTTGTATCCCTGGTTTCGAGAGATTTCTGGAATATCTCTCGGGCTTTTTTAAGCTTTCCTGTTAAAAAGTAAATTGAACCGAGAAGGTTGAGAGGAAACCATTTTCCATGAGGCGAAATATCCGGTTCGATCTCATCTATTAGCTCTTTACACTGAGTAACAGCTTTTAGATAAAGCCCTTGTTTGACGAGGAGAATGCATTTGTTGTATTTGACTTTCCATCTCTCTTCTGGAAGGTTTTCTGGTATCAGAGAGAGAGTTTTTTCCATGAGTTTTTCGGCTTTGTCGAATTCAAACATATCGAGGTAATTACGAGAGATGAAGTTTGACAGGATTGCCCATTCATGGATAAGGCCGGAGGAATAAAGTTCTTGCATGAGATCGAGATAGAGTTTTTCGTCGAATTTTGCCGACATAAGATTAATGTAAGGTATCACTTGCTTAAATTTAATCTTCAAGACATCTTTGTCGGTGAATTCTTCGAGCGTCTCCATGATGTTCTGAAGAATGCTCATGTATTCAGTGGCTTTTTTCCAGTTATGATTTATTTTTAATTCATATACGGAATCTTCGATTATTTTTACGAGGTCAGGGCTGTATTCGTCCGCCGATAGAAAACGGGTGAGGTGGTGGGTTTCCATAAGCGAATCTTTGAATTCTCCTGAAGAGAAAAAAACCGCGGCTTTTCTGTGAAAAGTTTTTATCTCGTTTTCGTCGATTGTTTCCAGCACAGCTTTTCTGACCAGAGGGCTGGAAAAATCAAAAAGATTGTTTTTGTC
Source organism: Caldifarciminota bacterium (assembly GCA_016929715.1). Taxonomy (GTDB): domain Bacteria; phylum SDB-A; class SDB-A; order SDB-A; family SDB-A; genus JAFGIG01. The sequence continues at coordinate 4,851 of JAFGIG010000062.1, read as the reverse complement.
TCTGCTCAAGAGAGATTTCCTTTCCAGAGATGTCAACAGAATTGAGTGGTTTGACCTATGATCGCAGGACATGAATTGAGCCGCTTTTTCTGAAAAAGGCTTTCCAAAAACCGAAACAGATGCCAAAAGTGAAAACTCGTCGCCGGGTAGTTTTTCTAATTTTTCTTTGAAATAAAAAACGACATTTTCAGGGAGTTTATAATCTTCATAAAAATCGTCCACCTCCCATGAGTCGTCTTTTCTGTAAATGACATTGGATTTTATAAGAGACTTGATTATCTCGTCGACAAAATACGGAATCCCTTTTGTCTGAGCGAAAACCCATTCAAGAAATTCTCTGTTCAAGAGTGTTTTGAAAAACGAATTGAGGGATTCCTCTATCGATGCTATGTCCATGTTTTTCAATTCAAACCTGAAAGTAGAAGAGGAGACGGGCGGAAGAGTCTCTGCGTTAGTGGCGCTGACGAGTATTAATATTGATAGGTCTGATATGCCCTCTGTAAAATTGCGGAGAAAATCCATGGATCCCGAATCGAGCAAATCGGCGTCGTCCAATGTTATTACGAGAGGCCATAGAGTTGAGATCTTTTTGAATGCTTTGTAAAAAGATTCGAAAACGGTCGCTTTGTCCGCAGAATGAATAGAGGTTATAAGATACGGATAGTTTTCAGCCAATACAGGGCAGAAATTAGACAGAACTTGAGCTTCTTTAGAAGGCACAATAGAAGTCAGAAGTTTGGGTTTGTCCCTGTTAAACTCGAAAAACGAATTCAGCAGAGCTGAAAAAGCGTGCATAAATGTGCTGTTTTCAGTCGCCTTTCCATGCAGGGATATGAAAGGAGGAGTCTGAATGCGCGTCTTGAATTCCTCGATGAAACGGGTTTTTCCCGAACCGTCTTCGCCGGTTATTATCGAGAATAAGCCTTCTCCGGAAATTACATCGGCGAGAGAGCACAAAAGAACAGACATTTCCCTGTCTCTTCCGCAAAGAGGAAGCTTTTTTTTAAGCGTCTCGTAAAAAAGTGCGTTGAAATCATTCAAAATAACCGGTCCTGCGGGTTTTTATTTTTTCATACAAGATGCCGTGCTTTCAAACTCGTCTTTTCCACAGCAAAGAAAAGAGGAGACAGGAGCTTTTTCAGAGACGAGTTGTTTCATCTGTTTTGCCAAGTGTCTTATCTCCCATTGTGAGTGGGCGTCCATTCTAAGTCTTGTGAAGTGGCAGAATTCGCGAAGGTTCATTTTGACGAGGACAGTTCTTCTGAAAGCGCCTGTCAAAAGATATGCAGAAGATGTCTTCATGCCGTCTCTGCGATATGCATTTTCGGAAATTTGCGAAAGCTCTTCGAATTTACTTTCAAAACCTGCGGCCAGTATTGACTCAGGCATCACAATTCCGAGGGATGGGTTGGGCAATGAATGCAAAAGAGTCATCATTCGGTGTCTTTTAAGCTGAGCGAAAGCACAGGAAGAGAGGTTTAATAAGAATGTGAAATCAGCTATTTCAAAAGACCTGGGGAGCGGGTCGTGGACACTCAACTTTTTGAATACGTCTGTTATGGTATCGCGTATAATTGTCTCGCTTAGGTCGAGGGGATCTGTAAAACGTCCGCTTTTTTCAAAAATAAGAGCAGAGGCAATTTTTTCATCGGCATTTTTGGTGAAAAAGATTAGATCAACTGGAGATAAACCTTGAGGAGGTTTATCATTGTCCTGTTCGGTATATTCTTCTGTTTTCTCATCAGTGTATTTTACGAGTGAAGGAATGTGTTTTTTCGCAAGATTTTCAAGGAGGAAAGATATCTCTTTTGTCTCTTCGAGGCCGGTGCTTTTAAGCGATATTATCATTCTTTCAAGAGATCGGGCATTGATAGTCATCCCGAGCTGAGTAGGAAATGCCAAGGTCAGGGCGTATCTTGAATCTTCTTTTGAGGGATCTCCTTTTGAGGGGCTTTTTTTTTCGAGGTTCTCAGACAATTCTTTGTAGAGTGAATTGGAATGACGGGCTACTTCCGTGAAAATTTTTCCGCTATTTTTTGACCTAAATTCCTTTGGAATGGCCGGGATGTCGTCAATATTCAGATAACGTTGTGATCTTTCAGTAAAAGACGCAAGTCTGTGCCTTTCTAAAAATTCAACAGCAAGCCTTGAAATTTCCGAAATGTCGAAGTTGAGGCACACGTGTTCTGCTATTGATTTGTGCCCCATTTCGAAGACTATTCTTTCGTTTGATTTTCTCGCGCTTTTTACATCAGAGAGGGCATTTTCCCGGAGTTCTGACAACGAAAGAGGAGACCTGCTGCATCTGGCGTAAGATGCTGCAATAGCTTCCGCCTGTCCTGTCTTATCCTTATCGGCAAATGAAGTTATGCCTGACAATTCAATTCGCATATCTCGAAATATAGGGCAACATTACTCTAAAGACAAGGGATTTAGAGTCCATAAGCCTTGCATAATTGCCGAATTTCTTTATTTTTAATAATAAAAAGGGGAAAACATGGATTTTAATAGGTTTACAACAAAAGCAGGGGAAGCGCTTCATACAGCTCAGATAGAAGCTTCAAGAATGTCAAATCAGGTTATACAACCCGAGCATTTTCTTCTGGCTATGATTGAGCAGGAAAACGGATTCATCGGACAACTGATGAGAAGAATGGGCGCAGACCCCGAGAAAATTGCGCAGAGAGTTGAAAAAGAGATACTAAAATACCCTCAGGTGACTTCTCAAAGCGGATCTTTATCTCCTGGGATAGGCGCTGAATTGAACCTGATACTCGCAGATTCGTTCGAAGAGGCGAAAATAATGAATGACGAATATGTCAGCGTTGAGCATATTTTTCTCGCTATGACATCAGACAGAAAAAATGCGACAAAAAAAATTCTCGGGGAATTCGGAATAGACAGGGAAAAGTTACTTAAAACACTCATGGAAATGAGAGGTAGTCAGAGAGTGACAAGTTCTGATCCCGAAGCGACATACGACGCGTTGAAAAAATACGGCCGCGAACTTGTAGAAATGGCCAGATCAAATAAACTGGATCCTGTAATAGGCAGAGACGAGGAAATAAGGAGGGTTATTCGCATTCTCCTTAGAAGAACGAAAAACAATCCCGTCCTTATTGGCGATCCCGGAGTTGGAAAAACCGCGATAGTCGAAGGACTGGCTCAGCGAATAGAAAGAGGAGATGTCCCCGAGGGCTTGAAAGACAAAAAGGTGTTTGCCCTTGATATGGGAGCTCTTATTGCCGGTGCTAAATTCAGAGGCGAGTTCGAAGAAAGGCTTAAAGCGGTGCTCAATGAGGTTCAGAAATCAGACGGCAAAGTATTAATGTTTATAGACGAACTACACATTGTCGTGGGAGCAGGTAAAGCTGAGGGATCGATTGACGCGGGGAATATGCTCAAGCCTATGCTCGCGAGAGGCGAAATTCACTGCATAGGAGCCACCACTCTCGATGAATACAGAAAGCACATTGAAAAAGACGCGGCTTTCGAAAGAAGGTTTCAACCCGTGCTTGTGGATGAACCAACCGTTGAAGACACGATTTCTATTCTCAGAGGGCTCAAAGAGAGATTTGAAATACATCACGGCATAAAAATTCTTGACAGTGCGATAGTGTCGGCAGCTGTTTTAAGCCACAGATATATTTCAGACAGATTTCTGCCCGACAAAGCCATCGATCTGATTGACGAAGCCGCTGCAAAAATTAGATCAGAAATAGACAGCATGCCCGCGGTCATAGACGACTTGAACAGAAAAATAACGAGACTCGAAATAGAAAAAGAAGCGCTTAAAAAGGAAAAAGATGAAGGCAGTAAAGCGAGGCTATCGGCAATAGACGTCGAAATATCCTCCCTTAAGGACAAATTCGACGAGCTGAAAAAGAAATGGTCGCAGGAAAAAGAGCAGATACTGAGAATCGGTAAAGTCAGGGAGGAAATAGAGAAAGCCAGAAATGAAGCAGATAAAGCCGAGAGAGAATATGACCTCAACAGAGTCGCGGAATTGAGATACGGAAAACTGCTGAATCTCGAAAAAGAACTGGCTTCGCTTGAAGCGGCGTCAGATAAAGGAGACGACAGGCTTCTTAGAGAAGAAGTGACGGAAGAAGAAATCGCGGGAGTTGTCTCTCTCTGGACCGGAATTCCTGTATCCAGGCTTATAGAGGGAGAAAGAGAAAAGCTGATGAAACTCGAGCACCTACTGCACGAAAGAGTGGTGGGACAGAATGAGGCGGTCTCAATCCTGTCAAAAGCGGTCATGAGGGCAAGAGCAGGCTTGAAAGATCCTTCAAAACCTATAGGCAACTTCATATTTCTCGGTCCGACCGGCGTTGGAAAAACTGAACTCGCTAAAGCGCTGACAGAACTGCTTTTTGATACGGAAGAGAATCTGATAAGAATAGACATGTCAGAGTTCATGGAAAAACACACTGTATCAAAGCTTATCGGAGCTCCCCCGGGTTATGTCGGTTACGATGAGGGGGGGCAATTGACTGAATCCGTCAGAAGGAAACCATACAGCGTAATACTGTTCGACGAAATCGAAAAAGCCCATCCGGACGTTTTCAACGCTCTTTTACAAATAATGGACGACGGAAGACTCACGGACAACAGAGGCAGAACGGTTGATTTCAAAAACACCATTTTAATTATGACCTCTAATATAGGAAGTTCTCTTCTCGTAGAGGGAATGGGTAAAGACGGCTATCTTTTCGACGAGAGAAAAAAGGACGTCCTCGATGCGCTGAGAAGTCATTTTAAGCCGGAATTCTTAAACAGGGTTGACGAAGTCGTCGTTTTTTTGCCCTTGACAATAGAAGATGTGGAAAAGATAGTGGACCTTCAGCT
>JAFGIG010000061.1 GCA_016929715.1 Caldifarciminota bacterium | reverse complement strand
ACTTCCCGCGCTATATATGAATAGATTTCCTTCGCTTTTTTAAGTTCCTCGGGATTTTGGGGCAAAACATTGACGTGCGGATGTCCGTCTCCTATGTGCCCGAATATTACGTATTGAAGTCCTGAATTTCTTAGATTTTCACGAAAGAGTTCGAGAAGCCTAAGCGTTTTATCAACGGGCACAGCCATGTCTGAACCTACTTTGTGAATTCCGGGGTGCTCTCTTTTCACTTCTTTTATCCTGTGGTTTACAGCTTCCGGAAGAGAATGCCTTATGTTGTGGACTATTTCGGCTTCTTTTTTAGTGTCGCCGCCGAAGACCTCATCCATGTCAATTCCCGTCAATTCGGCGGCTTTCTCGAGTTTTTCGTAAAAGATGTCAGCTTCCTCTTCCCCCGCTTCAAAATCCGCAAAAAGCACTTCGCAGTTTTTTTCAGGAAGATACGAGACTATTTCCTTTTTATCGGAGTAAAAATTTTTCAAAAACTCAAGTGAATTGGGATCGAGATACTCAACGCTCCTGAGAGTTTTCGGCATTTGAAATTCAAAAGCGTCAATAAATTCCAGAAGTTTTTTAGTATCCCTGAAAAAAAACATGCCCGTAAAAACGAATTCAGGGATTTTTTTTAACAAAAGTTCGACTTCAGTCAAAAGAGCCAAAGTGCCCTCGTTGCCGCATAAAATATCAACCAGGTCAATTTCAGGCCAGAGGTTGTATCCGACTGTGTTTTTTCTCATCTTTTTAGGGAAATCGCCGCTTAGGTTTAATACCCCCCTGCCCTGAATTTCGAGGTTGTAATCCCTGTCCAAAAAATACATGTTTCTTTTTATATCGAAAGGCATGCCGTCGGAGTAAAATCCTTTTACTCTCATGACGAAATTTCTTGCCGATCCGTATCTATAACTTCTCGATCCGGAGGCGTCAGTAGATGCAATACCTCCCATGGAAGCCGTGCTCTCGGTGGGATTCGGCGGAAAATAAACCCCTTTTTTAGCCCCTTCAGCCTGTAGTTCGTCAAGAGTGACCGAAGAGCTGACCAAAGCCCTTATTGTGTCTTTATCATCTGATATTTCAATCTTTTTTTCGAGCCTCGACAGAGATACAAGAGCTCCACCGAAAGGGAGCGCGCCGCCTACAAGGCCTGTTCTCGCCGACGACAGAGTTACAGGAATATTTTCAATGTAACATTTACGAAGAACATCGCCGGCTTCATCTGCTTTTTCCGGCATAAAAGCGGCATTGCACCAGGCTCCCGGCATGTTTGATTCGTCAGACAGCAAATCGGGATTTACCGACAATATTTCACTTCCCTCAATTTTTATCATGTTCCTCCACAAAAAGGCTTGATGTTTTCTGCTTTGAGCCATTTAATATTAGCATGGAAAAAGACAGCTTAAAAGTGTTCGGCAGCGGCAAGGAAATAGGAGCGAGCTGTTTCCTGCTCTCTCTCAACGGCACTAATATACTTCTCGACTGCGGAATGCATCCCAAAAAAAGCGGGCCCGAAGCCCTTCCTGCCGTCGATTTTTATTCTTCTTTTCCTGATGTAGGCTTAATCTCGCACTCTCATTTGGACCACATAGGGGCATTGCCTCTTTTTTTCAGGCAAATTCAGTTCTACGCGAGCAAACCGACAATTGCAATAAGCAGATTCATGCTCGAAGATTCGGCATCCGTTCAGGAAAGAAGACGGTATGAAGATCCCCAAAACTTCCCCGAACCCCTTTTCACCGAAAAGGAAGCGAGGAAAGCGTCAAAATCAGTCAAATCCTTTAAAAGATCCCAGAGCGTGAGGCTCAGGGGAAATGTCAATGCCTATGCCTATCCGGCGGGACATATTTTAGGGGCGAGATCTTTTTACATTGAATCCCCAAAAATATCTGTCCTCTATACCGGAGATATATCTCTCTTCGATCAGATTACAGTTCCTTCTGCCGAAATTGAAGATCTTAAGCCGGACATTTTGATAATGGAAGGGACGCTCGGGCTTGAAGAAGACGCCGCATCGAGGCGTGTCAGTGAAATCAGGGCTTTTGCCTCAGAAGTCTCAAAAATTTTAAGTCTCAGGCAATCGGTCCTCTGCCCCACTTTCGCCCTCGGTAAAACACAGGAAATGCTCTGTATCTGCGACAAGCTGATGAGCGAAGGCAGAATCCCCTATGTGCCTATAGTTTTGGCCGGAATGGGTAAAAGGATAAAAAGAATTTACTCCATGTTCGTCGGAGGGCCTCTCAGAACTTCATGCGCCATAGAAATTGACCTCAGGGGCAACACTTCAATAGAGAGGGTTCTCGAATATGGGCCGGCTATTTTTCTCATGACGAGCGGCATGGCAGTCCCTAAAACACCTTCATACAAACTCGCAAAGAGGATTATGACCGAAGATAAAAACGGTATATTCTTCGTCGGATACTTAGACCCGGAATCGCCGGCTTACAGAATATTAAACGCCCAAATGGGAGAAGTAGTCGAATTGGACGGAAAAGGTGAAAAAGCAGTCAAAAATAACCCGAATATCAAATCGTTCAGAATAACCTCTCATTCAGATAAAAATCAGCTCACAGAACTTGCGTTGAAAATATCGCCTTCAAAACTGATCCTGGTTCACGGAGACGCTCCTGCTCTTGATGCCCTAAAAAATAGACTTCATGAAAAAACCGATGTCTTAGTTCCGTCCATAGGAGAAACCGTAGAACTGGATTAGTCTTTTTTTCTCAGTTTCTCAAAAATAATTTCTTTTGTCACATCGTCGCAGAATGCAGATTCGGCTGAAAATTCCGATAAAGCTGATATTTCTTCGACAGAAAGGCCGAAAGATGATTTTAACATAACAAGCTCGTTTTCTATTGAGGAAGATGTCAGCTCAGGATAACCGCTCGACACGACTGTTTTATATCCTTTCCTGAAATAATCCACGAAAGGGTAATCCACGAGTGAGAAATTCGAATAAAAAGCCAGATCTGCTGTCGGCGATATCTGAACCGCTATCTTCTTTTTTCTCAATTCATTGAGTATGTCTTCAAGCCTCGCGATATAATGAATTCTCCTGACGCCGGGGATGGATATTTCGTCTAAAAGTCTGCTTTTTTCGATTTTTGTAGTGAAATCGAGCGCTAAAAAAAGACCTGTCTCGGAGAGTTTTTTGTAATAAGACCCTATTGAACTTTCTCCTCTCCTGACAAGACAAATTCCTTTTATCCAATTCTTCTGATGAAGGGAACAGGAGTATTCCAAAGCTTTCATAAAAACAGTTTCTTCGACAGAAGTGTCAAGTTCGGGGACTATTGAAAAAAGTCCTCCCGTGTTTTCAGATGACTCTTTGAGCGAGTAATATACTGAAGACATGACTTCATCAAACTCTTTCAGTGAATTCACGGCATTAGTGAAGTTTATTATGAACTCGGTATAAATGATGTGATGCAGTGTCTGATAAGAAAGCAGTAATGTCAAAAGAGCCGGCAGGTCTCCTTCTTTAATCATTAACGGAAATATCTTCTTTTTGAAAAGATTGAGGTCTCTGCACGAATCTATCCTTCTGTCTTCATCGCTTATAAAACCGCCCAAAATGCCCTCGACGTGCATGCCGCAGTCTATAAGGTATGGCCAGCCGGGTCTTTTCGATATACCTCCTTCTCTGAGAGATATTTTATGTCCGTTCAGGCTTAATTTCATGTCGTAAGAGACGGATAATCAATGCTGAATCTTTTACTGTAGTAAATTTTAGTGACAATAAATACTGCAATGAAAGCCGCGACGAGAACCGGAAAAAGGGCGAAAGAAAAAAGGACGAGTCCGGCGTTGCTGATCCTCATCGTGACGAGCGCTGATTTTTTTGATCTTTTTATCATACCTATTATATGGGCGGGAAGAGCGATTGCTGAGGCGAAAATACAGGGAATATTTTTCATAATCACTGAAAGGACGAGCGCGGCTGCGTAGAGCAGAATCGAGAGGATGTATGTGTTTTTTTCGCCGAGAAAAACGCCTATTGATATCTTGCCGTCCTGCCTGTCCCCTTCGATGTCTGCTATCGTCGTCGAACCGAAACCTGCAAGCCCTATGAGGACTATGGGAACTGAAATTTTTATAAAAGAATAACTCATCCGGGCGTTGACAAGATATCCGGCGGCGAGATTCAGAAAACCGTAGCCGAAGGCATTTGCAGCCATATCAAGCCCCGGCTTGGCGTTTAGCCTGAAAGGTTTGACCGAATACATGAGGCCGAAGGCTACCGACGATATGATAACATAAAAATATGCCGCCCCTCCGGCGAAAACCTCTTTGAAGGAGAGATAAAAAGAAACCGACAGGACAAGCGCATACAAAAGAATAGCTTCAAAATAGGCGCATGAAACCGAAATATGCCCGTCGGAGATAAAATAATTTTTTCTGTTCACTTGGTCTGATTTTTTGTCCGCTATCTGATTGACTATGTATGTCGCACCCATGAGAAGATAGAAGAGAAGGTACGACAGCAATATTTTCCAGTTGAAAGTGTTTGCTCTGAAAAAAATTTCTCTAAAGCCGCCTTGTGCCGACTCCTGAACTGCATAAAAATACCCGAGCATCAATATGCCGGAAAAAGGGTAATGCATGAATATTCTTGTGACGAAAATTCTGTCTAAAATATTTTCAAAAATATTCTTTGGAGGTCTTGTCAGTTCCTGAGGCATTTTAATATTTTCTCTTTGTAAAAACCGACACCGCCTGCAAAAAAATTCACTTTTCTCCCCACAAAATCGTAGGGCATATTCTTCCAAGACGACCTCAGGACTCTGCGATAGACATCGTATGAAGAATCATAGAGATAGACGGGTCTTCTTCCCGCTCTGTATGGGTCAAAAGTGAAATTATCATGTGGGTATGAAGTCAGGGCTCCTCTGTATCCGCAATTTTCAACTATTTTCGCCACGGATGTGTTTGTCCTTCCGAAAGGATAACTGAAAAATTCAGGTTTCTTTCCTGTTCTTTTCATAATTTCTTCCATTGATCTCTGGGCTTCTTCTTTGACTTCATCCGGGCTCAGGCGCGTCAAGTCCCTGTGTGTGCAGGAGTGAGATCCAACGCCCCAGCCGCATTCAGCGAGTTTGGAAATTTCGTCCCAGTCCATGTGCAGTTTCGACAGGCCTCCGAGATTGACATCCCATAAACTCTCTTTTCCCACATAATCGCTGACTACAAAAATCTCTGCATTAAAACTGAATTCATTGAGGACAGGGAAAGCGTTTGAAAACACTGTAGAGAGGGCGTCGTCAAAAGTAATCGAAAAGCATTTTAAGTCCTCGGTTCCGGAAAATACTTTTTCCAGCGGCACAGTTCGGAATTTTTTTTTCGCGAGAAATTTCATCTGATTTTTGAACATCCTGGTCGTAGATCTTGAAAAAGTCCAATAGAAACCGTCAGTAACGTCGTGATATAGAAGGACAGGGACCGCCCCCGGGTTAAAAAAACCCCTCTTTAAAATGTAGGCTGAAATTGAAGCGCTAACAAGGGCGGCGGCGGTTATTTTTTTGTTCACGGGTCTTTCTTTCAATTACTTCATAGTAAAAGTCTTCAACGGAGTCAGTCACTTTTTCCCAGGAATATTTTTCGAGGACTTTTTCCCTGCCTTTGTCTCCCATTGCTTTTCTCATGCCGGGGTTTTTCGCCATTTCGACGATTTTAACCGCGAGATCTTTTATGTTTTTCGGTGAAAATAAAAGACCGTCTCTTTGATTTGAAACCACTTCTCTGTATCCCGGAATGTTCGAGGCTACGACCGGCGTTCCGCATGACATGGCTTCAATAAGGACAATTCCGAAGCTTTCTCCCCCTATTGCCGGAGAGCAAAAAACATCGGCGCTTGCGAAATACCTCGGAAGTTCCCCATAGGGGATAAATTTAAGATATTCGACCCTGGAAGATAATTCGGGATTTTTTGATTTCAGACGGTTCATTATCAGGTCCAAACCGAGTTTTCTGTATTTGTCGCCTCCTCCTATCCAAAGCTTGGCGTTTGGAACAAATTTATTTACAAAATAAAAACTTTTTACGAGGTAATTTACGCCTTTCCTCGGATCAAATCTTCCGGCGAAAAAAATATTAAAATCGCTTTCTCTGAATTTTTCTACTCTTGGGAGGTCCGGTCGAAAAAATTCAGAATCCACTCCGTTGGGTATTATCCTGAAATTTCCGTCTAAATATGTTTTGACGCTTTCTTTTGCCTCTTCGCTGACTGCTATCAATCCATCAATTTTAGAGAAAGGCTTTTTCAAATAGGACTTAAAAATCTCGTAGGGCAAAACTTTCCTGTAACTGGCATGAAAAGTGGCAATTTTAGCGGTTACACGCTCCTGAAGAAGAGATGCTCTGCAGTCGAACTTTTGACCGAGATACGGCAGGACAGGAGCGAAAGGGCCGTGGGTGTGAATGACGTCCCAATTCTCGGACCTTATTATATCTTTTATATCCCAATAAATCCTCCATCCGACCGATACTTTCGCAACAGACTTATTAGCTCTGAACGGCAGGGCTTTTCCCACTCTGACAACGTCGAAATCGTGTTCCGGAGAATACTTTTTCCCTGGAATTTTTGGAGCCGCTATGACAACCCTGTGGCCCCTCGACCTCATGTGTTTGGCGAAGTTGTATATATGCTCGCTCACCCCTCCCGGAGTGGGATAATAGACATCCGAAAGTATTAGGATTTTAAGTTTTTTTTTCATTTTTCCACGGCGGACGGAACATTATCCACTGGTCTGGGTGTTCCCTGATTATCTTCTCCATGTTTATTTTTATCCAATCAAAATACTTTTGTGTCAAAACTTTCTTCTCGAATTCACATTTCGGCAGATAAAAAGGCTCCGATATATAAGCTTTGTATTTCCAAGCTTTCGTCCTGACAAGGTAACCTATCAAGACCGGTATGTCAAGACGGGCAGCCATGTATGCCGGTCCAACGGGGAGCGTTGAACTTCTGCCAAAGAAAACAGCTTCTCTGCCGCTGCCGGAGATATCCCTATCCCCCACAAGAGCTATAACTCCTTTTGTCTTTTTAGCAAATTTTGCAAGCCTGAGCGATGTCGATTTGTCTTCAAGAGGAAGAATTTCAACTGATTCAGATCCTCTGACTTTTTTCAAAAATTCGTAATGGAAAGAACCTACATTTTTGAATTCGGCGACCGCGGCGACATCGAAGCCGAGAAGCGAAAGGTATTTCGCGGCGAGATCCCAGAGTCCGAGATGGCAGGTGACGACGACACAGCCCCTGTCCTTGGGAATTTTATCCAGGTTTTCCGCTCCTGTTACTATTATATTTTGCTGAATTTCATCCATTCCCTTCCCCAATGTCCTGAAAAAAACGACAATGTTAAAGGCCATGTTGTAAAATACCCTGTAAACATCAGGTAAACCGGATCTCAAATTCATCGCCCTGAAATTGTCTCCGGCGGTCTTTCTCTTCTGCGGAGAAAAAAAGAGTAAAACAAAAGCCGCCAATTTTACTGCAAATTCTATTATCAGCGGATCTGTCTTTGAGCAGAGATATACGGCAATATTCAGTTTTTCTGCCACTTTGAAAGGCTCTCTTTTACGGCGCTGACGACATCTTCAACTGCTATTGTCTTCATAGCCGGGCAGTAGTTGAACCACCTCAGCCTGAGTCCCCAAAAAATACTCATGTGTCCTAAAAAATGAAAACAAGGCGAGCAGGAAGTCTTCGGCGTGACTACTGAAGCCTTTTCAGTCAGAGGTCTAAAATTAGCCGGATTAGTAGATGCGAAAATCGCGACGACAGGGGCAAAAATCGAAGCTAGATGTGTCGGTCCGGAATCATGTCCGATAAAAACATGGGATTCTCCGAATACAGCGGCAGTCTCTCTCAGGTTGGTCTTTCCGACGAGATTGAGATTTTTTTTTCCGAGAGCTTTTTCAATGGTTTTGGCGTTTTTCATGTCTTCTTTCCCGCCTACTGTTATTATCACGCAGTCCAAATCGTCGGCAAGAGCTGAAAGAGCCGACACAATATTCTCTATTCCCCATCTTTTATTTTTATTGCATCTTGCTCCAGGGTGAATTGATATTTTTTTTTTGCCCTCGAAAGGTTTCAAAAGTTTTCTCGCGGTCTGGATTTCACCTTCTGTGAGAAACAGGTCGTATGATCCGTCATCTCTTAATTTTACGCCGTCTATTTTATCAATAGCGCGTAAATATTGCTCGCTCGCGTGGAGAAGGGCATTTTTTTTGTCTCCTGCCGGAAATATCCAGGAGAGAAAATTGTCAGTAAAACTGTAGGTCTTTTTTACGTCAATAAGCCTGAAAAACCAACCCATGGGAAATGACTGCTCTATGCCTATATCAAAATTTTCTTTTTTCAGCTTTTTTATGAGCTCAAATGTTTCTGAAGGCCTGGAAAAAATCATCTCGTCAATATACGGATTATTTTCCAGAAATTTTTTTCCTCCGCCTCCTAAAAGGCTCAAGACCGTAATCTTGGAATTCGGTTTTTTTTTTCTTAAGATTCTCAGCGAAGGAGTGGAGAAAAGAACGTCTCCGAGGCCGGGCCAGATGCTTATAAGGATTTTTTCAGGAAAGTCCTGTGTGGCCGAATCCGCCATCACCCCTCCCTGTCTCTCTCAGAGAACCGCTTTCGGCGAAAGAACACCTGATAGAACCCGTCACTACCATCTGGGCAATTCTGTCGCCCGCCCTGATTTGAAAATCCCTGCCTGAATAATTTATGAGAATCACCATGACCTCACCGCGGTAGTCCGAATCAACAGTTCCCGGAGAATTCAAGACTGTTATTCCGTGTTTGAGCGCCAAACCGGATCTCGGCCTTATTTCCGCGTGATATCCTTCAGGGATTTCAAGAGCAATGCCTGTTCTGACGGCTTTCCACTCGCCCGGGAGAATGACGGCGTCCTCACAGCTTTTCAAGTCAGCTCCCGCGGCCTCTTCCGATTTATATTCCGGAGGAAGCGCTAGAGGATGCAAAAGAGCGTATTTTATCTCGAATTGAATGCTTCTATGCCTTTGCCTAAAATGTGAATTGCCGCTTTGAGCCGTTCTTGCTCAAGAACATACGCTATCCTGACTTCGTCCTTCCCTTTTCCTTTTGTCGCATAAAAACCGTTTGCCGGAGCGAGCATAGTCGTCTGGCCGTCGAGGGAAAAATCAGTCAGCATGAATTTACAAAATTCGTCTGCGTCGCTGACAGGCAGTTTTACGACGCAGTAAAAAGCGCCTTCTGGTTTTAGCGTGAACACTCCTTCTATGGTCCGAATCGCGTCGAAGACCACATTTCTTCTTTTTTCGTATTCATCTATCATGTCCGGAATGAATTTATCGTAATTTTCAAATCCCGCAAGAGAGCCTATCTGTTCAACTGTAGCGGGACACAGGCGCGCCTGTGAAAACCTGAGAAATGCGTCAGCCAAACGCGGGTTTTTTGTCGCAAGAAAACCTATCCTCGCTCCGCACATTGAAAAACGCTTGGAAACACTGTCCATGACTACCGCTCTGTCTGCGATTTCTTCAAAAGCAAAAATTCCTACATGTTTTCTTCCGTCAAAGACAAACTCTCTGTAGACCTCGTCTGAAAGAACGAACAAATCGTGTTTTTTTGCCAAAAAGGCTATTCTTGACATCTCATCTTCCGTGTAAACTGTTCCTGTAGGGTTGTTTGGCGAACAGATAATTATGCCTCTTGTCGCCGAGGTTATCTTTTCACTGATTATTTTTTCCGTAGGTATCCTGAATCCGTCATCCACGAAAGTTTCAACAGGAACAAGCTTTACGTCTGCCATCTTTGAAAAACCAAGATAGTTCGTGTAAAAAGGTTCAAAGACTATGATTTCCTCGCCCGGATTGCATATAGACTGCATGGCAAAGACAATAGCCTCGCTCCCGCCTTGGGTTACTATTACTTGAGACGGGAGTATGTTGAACTTGAACCTCTCAAGATAATCACAAAAAGCTTTTCTCAATTCGAAAATACCGTTTGAAGGTCCGTATGACAGGACTTTACTCTCCCAGTTGTGCATTGCCTCAAAAATAAAATGAGGAGTATGTATATCCGGCTGACCTATATTCAGGTGAAACACCCCTATTCCTCTTGATTTAGCGTCGTCGGAAAAGGTCTGCAGTTTCCTGATAGGTGAAGCCGGCATTTCGACCGCTTTGTCAGACAACCTCTCTAAACTCATGATCACCTCGCTTTCGGAGTTAGATATGTTTTCATGATGTTGTCCCCTGAAAAAAAATCACACGCAACTTTGTTTATGTCATCAAGTTTAACTGAAGAGACGGCTTTTTCGATTTTATCGAGAGATAGAAGTTTTTTCCTATAAATATGATCGTTGAGAATTTTGCTCACCCTCGCTCTGCTGGATTCAAGTCCGAGTATTATATTGCCGAGTATCTGGTCCTTGGAAAACTCGAGCTCTTGTTCTGTTATTCCCCCGTCGCATATTTTTTTTAGTTCGCTTTGAATGAGTTTTTCAACTCTCTGGATATTGTCCTGTGTGACGGAAAAATAGATGCCGCCGACACCTATGTCGAAATATGGATAATAAAAAGTATAGACATTATAGACAAGAGGATTTTTTTCCCGCAGGAGCTGAAAAAGCCTGCTGCTCAGGCCTCCTCCAAGAAGATTCATGAGAATCTGAAACGAATATCTGTCGTCTGAGACAACATTTGGAGCAATACCGCCCAATACAAAATGTATCTGCTCTATACCTTTTTTTACATAAAAACTTTCACCACTATAAGCACTCGTAACATGGCGTCTTAAAGGAGAATAATTAATTTGAAAAATGAAGTTATCTTGTATAATAGGCAATATATCAACATATATATTGCCTACAACGCCAATATAAGTGTTTTGATATGTATAATGTCTTAAAAAATGGTCTAAAAGTTTTTTTCTTGTTATATTTTTTACTGATTTATAATCTCCGAGGATCGTCTTTCCGAGCTGGTGTCCGGCGAAGACATCTTTGAAAAAACGGTCGAATACGACTTCTTCCGGAGAGTCAAAACTGTTTTTTATCTCCTGTCTCACTACCTCTTTTTCGTTTTCAATGCTGTTTTTGGTGAATTTCGAATTTGAAAGCATATCGCCGACGAGTTCTATCACTTCAGGCAGTTGATAATCGAGGCATCTTGCCTCTATCCAGGTGTTTTCGTTTCCAGTCATAGCGTTTAAGTATCCGCCTTTTTTCTCAAGAGCAGAGGCTATCTCGAATGCCCCCCTCTTGGAAGTGCCCTTAAAAAGCATATGCTCAATAAAATGAGAATAACCCCAGGATTCTTTTGTCTCGTCCCTGCCGCCTGTGTTTATAACTGCGGCGACTGTGCAGGATTTAATATGGCTTAAATGCTCCCAGCAGACTGTTATGCCGGAGTCTAATACCGTTTTTTGGCATTTAATACTCTCTCTTTGCCGAAAATAAGGTTTTCTTTTGACCGGCATAACTCTTGCCGAGTTTATTTTATTTCAACGGTTTTGGAAGCAGTTTTTTTCTCGACAGACTTATCTTTCCCATTTTCGGGTCGTAATTTATACATTCAACTTCAACTTTGTCACCCGCCTTGAGAACATCTTCCACTTTATCGACTCTAATCCAGTCTATTTCAGAAATATGAAGAAGACCCTCCTTGCCGGGAAAAATTTCGAC
Organism: Caldifarciminota bacterium; assembly: GCA_016929715.1. Lineage (GTDB taxonomy): Bacteria > SDB-A > SDB-A > SDB-A > SDB-A > JAFGIG01. The sequence continues at coordinate 14,940 of JAFGIG010000061.1, read as the reverse complement.
AAAAGCGCCAAAATCAGTAGTCTTTGTAACTTTTCCCGAATAAATCTCTCCGACTTTTGCTTCCCTCGTTATGCCCTTTATGGCTTCGACAGCTTCCATTGCGGATTTTTCGTCCTGAGCCGTCACTACGACTTTGCCGTCGTCATTTAAGGAAACCGTGGCTCCGGTTTGATCCTGTATGCCTCGAACAGTCTTCCCGCTTGGTCCGATGACGGATCCGATCTTGTCCTTTGGTATGAAGAAAGAGAACATCCTCGGAGCATTCGCGGACAGATTTTCCCTAGGCGCGGGTATGACTTTTTCCATTTGATCTAAAATGGAGTCCCTCGCTTTTTTAGCCTTCATGAAAGCTTCCCTGAGAAGTTCAAGAGTTATACCTTCGATTTTCGTGTCCATCTGAAGAGAGTTTACTCCGTTTCTTGTTCCTGCCACTTTAAGATCCATATCACCTTCGAAATCCTCTTCACCGGCGATGTCGACGAGAACAATGTCTTTGTCCTCTTGTTTTTCACCGCTTATCAATCCGAGAGCAATTCCTGCGACATGCCCTTTTATAGGAACTCCGGCATCCATGAGCGCCAATGAAGAAGAACAAACCGAAGCCATTGAAGATGAACCGTTGGATTCGAGTATTTCCGACACAATTCTTATCGTGTATGGGAATTTGTCCTCAGGCGGGACAATGTTTGCCACCGCTTTTTCAGCGAGATTGCCGTGCCCGATTTCCCTCCTGCCGGGACCTCTTTGAGGACCCACCTCGCCGACGGAGAACTGCGGGAAATTATAGTGAAGCATAAAACTCTTGGTCATGTCGCCCTCTATGTCCTCGATTCTCTGCTCATCCGAAGGAGAACCGAGCGTTATCACCGCGAGGGACTGGGTTTGGCCTCTCTTAAAGACGGCGGAACCGTGAACACGCGGTAAAACGTCGAGCCTTATGTCGATGCTTCTGATGTCATCTTCCTTTCTGTCGTCAGGCCTCAATCCTTCAGTTCTGAGTCTTTCATGCCATGCTTTGCTCCAAAGAGATTCTATTTTGGTTTTTATAAGTTTTTCATCATCGGGATTCGTCTCCTGATATGCTTCCCATACTTGGGTTTTCAACTTGTCAAGAGCCTCGTTTCTTTCTTCTTTGGTCTTTGCTCCGTCAGAGGCGATTTTGACTTTATCTACGAATTTTCCTTCTATCTCTCCCGAAATCTCATCGGATAACTGCGGGGGCGGATCGAGAACTAATTTTTCAATCTGGATTCCCCTCAAAAATTCTTCCTGTTTCGATATAAGTTCTTTTATTGGTTTCTGGGCAAAATTTATGGCTTCTATCAGATCCTCTTCCTTTATTTCGAGAGCTGAACCTTCAAGCATTGTTATCCTGTCTTTGTTTCCTGCGACAACAAGAGACAAATCACTCTTTTCTATCTGAGAATATGTCGGATTGACAATAAATTGACCGTCTATCCTGCTGAGCCTCACTGCGGCTATAGGTCCCATAAAAGGTATCGGACTAAGACAAAGGGCAAGGCTGGAACCGTTTAGGCTCAGAATATCAGGGTCCATTTCGGGGTCAGCCGCAAGGACTGTCGCAATAATTTGGGTTTCATTTCTGTAGTTTTCCGGGAACAAAGGTCTTATGGGCCTGTCAATAAGACGGCTCGTCAAAACCTCCTTGTCCCGGGATCTGCCTTCTCTTCTAGAATACCCCCCGGGAATCCTGCCGAAAGAGTAACTTCTCTCCCTGTAATCGACCATGAGAGGGAAAAAATCCTCTGATGAGGTTTTTTTATCAAAACAAGCGGTCACAAGAACAACCGAATCCCCATATCGGATCCACACACTGCCATGACTCTGCGTGGCGTAGTATCCTGTGTCAAAGACCATTTTACGGGAATAGAAATCAAATTCAAATACGGACATTTTTAACTCCAAACGATATTATATAAAATAGAAAAGCAGTTTTACCTTCTCAGACCGAGCGATTTGATTATCTCGGCATATCTGTTGTAATCTTTTTTGAGAAGATAATCGAGATGTTTTCTTCTTCTGTTGACCATCTTCAGAAGACCTGTTCTCGAATGATGATCCTTTTTATGGGTTTTAAGATGTTCAGTGAGCATTTTAATTTTTTCAGTCAGGATTGCCACCTGAACTTCCGGTGAACCGGTGTCATTTTCTTTTCTAGAAAATTTTTTTATTATTTTGTTTTTATCAGTTGAAATCATGGGCACTTCAAACCTCCTGCTTTTTTTTCCTTCAGATTTTCCACATCTTTCTCTATTTGTCTTATTAGCTCCTGTATGTTATCAAATTTCAGGACATCTCTCAATCTCAAAATAAATTCAACTTCAACGCGTTCTCCGAAGACAAAAGGATTCCAGTCCGGAATAAATACTTCAAATTTTCTGCCGTCTGAGAAAGTCGGAGAATTACCAATGAATGCTAATGCAAGAAAGGGTTTGGAGTCAAGATAAATTCTCACGATGTAGACGCCTGATCCAACTTCCGTCATATCGGTATTTACGGCTATATTTATAGTTGGGAAACCCAGGGATCTTCCTCTTCCGGCTCCTTTTATATGGGTTCCGAAAGTTTTATAGCGCCTCCCTAACATTTCTGCCGATTTCTCCACATTGCCCGTATTCAACAGATACCTTATGTATGTGCTCGAAACTACGATACCATCCATTATCTTGGGTCTAACAGACGTAAATCCTATATTCAGAGATTCGGCAATTTTTTCGACAACTTCGCTGTTTCCTTCTCTGTCTTTTCCGAGATGATGGTTGAATCCCGACACAAAATGCACGCCTGCGAACTTTCTGACAACAATTTCACTTAGAAATTCTTCTGCGCTCATATTCGAAATCTTTTCGTCAAAACGGATTATCTCAATATTCTTTATCCCCGCCCTCTTTATGTTAATATATTTGTCCTCGTAATCGGCAAGAAGAGACGGAGAACAACCAGTAAGAATTTTTTTCGGATGGGGGGAAAAAGTTATCAGCCTCGGAATAAGGTTTTTTTTTTCAGAGAATTCGAGAAGTTTTTTGAAAATCTTTTTGTGTCCGAGATGAGGCCCGTCAAATATCCCGACAGTAACCGCGCTTTTTTTCATCAAAATATCTTATTGTATTTCAGAACCTGGTTTTCTTTTTCGAGAACAGCGTGTAGGGTGCCATCGTCTTTGCGCATCAGTGCGTATTTAAGTTTTTTGTCCGTATCTTCAAAAAAATCTTTTTCAGTGAATTTTTCAGATATCTCCGGCAGATGGGAAAGGGCTTTTTCAACGGGGTAGAAAGTTAAATCATCGTCGAGAGATCCGGCCTCTTCGACTCTCATGTTTCCAACAGACAATCTTCTTATGTCTTCGCAATACGCTCCGACTCCTAAGCTGTCTCCGATATCTCTTGCCAGAGACCGGACATAAGTCCCTGAAGATACGAGAGTTTCCATTCGGACTCTGGGCCAGTCGAAAAGGGTTATCCTAATAGACTTGACACTTACATTCCTCTCTTTTAATACCGGATCGATACCTTTTCTCGCGAGCTTATATGCTCTTTTGCCGTTTACCTTCACAGCCGAGTGAATAGGAGGCTTCTGAAGAATATCTCCTGTAAAAAGATGCAAAACTTTCTCAAGTTCAGACCTGGAAAGTTCTCCCGGTTCTTTTTGATCTATTATTTTTCCCTCGGAGTCGTCTGTGTCGGTTTTTACGCCGAAAAGAAGGGTAAAGCTGTAGAGCTTGTCGGTGCAGAGAATATATTTGTTAAGCTTGGTGGCTTTGCCCGACAGAATCACGAGAAGCCCGGAAGCCGCGGGATCTATAGTCCCGGCATGTCCGGCTTTCGTGAGATGAACCTTTTTTATCACTGCATCGAGAGCTTTTCTCGACGAAATGCCCTTCGGTTTATCGAGAAGTATTATTCCGGAATCTTGATTCACATTCGGAGCTTTCTTTCACCACCTGACGTTCAGCGAAAATCTGTAATTGGTTGTCGGAAAATCGTATAGAGGAGAATCTATTCCGAGATCGAAATTGAAATTTCTGAATTGAACTCCTCCTCCGTATGTGAACCCTTTTCTCGAACCGGCTTCATCTATGAAGTAGCCTAACCTGAAAAAAATCATTTCGTAGTAACCGAGTTCAACTCCCATCGCCTTCCACGTGTCGTCCCATATATAGCTGTATTGCCTGTCTTTTACTTCGTCGACAATACCAACGAGGACTTTTACGAAATCAAGTGATACTCTCGCTTCCCAAAGTTTCAAAGGAATATCAAGAGAATCCGACGGAGCGTCATACGAGGCAAAAAGATAAGAAGCCCCGAGCCTTAAAGTCTGCGGCAAAGGATCTTTTTCCCCTGTTTCAGTGTAACTCAGCCCAGGTCCTAAATTTTGAATCGAAGCTCCGAGAGAAAGAGCGCCGAAAGGCTTATAGAGGACACCTCCGTCGAGCGCCCACGAAGCTCCCGCGCCGCCTCCCTTGCTGTTTAAGAGCCTGCTGACAAGCCAGGAGGGCGCTAGGTAGCTGTATATAAATTTCAGACCGAGACCTACTGAAAGCCTGTCTGAAAGTGCTATTCCATAGTTCGCTGTGGCTGCAAGGTCGAACGTTCTGAATTTTGCTATCTGATTGCCGTTTTCGTCAGTAGCTTCCGTCTCACCTGTTGTCAGATAAATAAAATTCATGCCCAGAGTCCCCAAATCGCTTATTGGCATAGCCAATCCGAGATACTCGTAATACATGCTCGGATACAAACCCGGAAGCCAGTTCGCGTGCATCAGAGAAAAAGATTTCTTCTGGACAAAACCGAGCCCCGCAGGATTGTAATAGCAGGCAAAGGCGTCGTCCGACACCGCCGTGTATGCACCTCCCATTCCCACAGGTCTCGCCCCGGGGAAAATAGTCAAAAAGATAGCGGCTGCCTGATTGGTGCTTGCCGCAAGAGCGCTGAACAAAAGCAGGGAAATAGCCGAAGTCAATAATATTTTTTTCAATTTATACCTCCTGGTCTAGTATCAAATCAATCCGATTGCAGTAATATCCGGCAGAAAATATTATCTCGCGATAAAAATCTTGCCTATTTTTGATATTTCTCTTTCCGAACCGGAGCTCTCGGAGCTTCTTGTTCTGGCAACAACACGGTAGAGATAGACCCCGTTGGCAGGCCTGTCGCCCTCTGCATCCAGTCCGTTCCAGAAAACACTGTTGAAGCCGCTCGTCACCTCCCCGGCTTCAATTACTTTTATCAGTTTTCCAGTGACCGTGTAAATTTCAATTTTTATATCGGCGAATCCCGAGGTCAGGATAAATGTGAAATTAGTTGTATTTTCCATGGGGTTTGGAAAATTCATTATGTTTGTAATATCAGGAGCGGAAGAACTCTCGACGTTGAAAAACCACGTATATATGCCTCTGTTGCCGAGGTTGTCAGAGACCGCAACTGTGAGTTTGTGTTCTCCGGATTCGTTGCCGAAATTAAAAGTCTTTTTAATCCTGCCTATCATGCTGCTCGACATGTCATATTTGAAAAATCTCCCCGCCAGGGTGTCAAGAGAGCCGTTGTCGAGCTGGACGAAAAGCACATTTTCCGGAATAGGAGTCAGGTTTATTCCGCTTTGGTCCTCAAACACGAGTTCGAGATCCAAAGGGTTCTGAACCATGTCTCCCGAATCAGACAGAATTCTCCCCTTGACAAGAGCGTAAACTTTCGGGGCGGCGCTGTCGCCGGAAGGCTGTTCGTCGGTTCCCGAACAAGGCAGTTCGAGACTGCCCCTCGCTTCTTTTGCTGAATTCCAGGCATAGGCGTAAATCATAAAACGCCTCATATTGCTTTGATCTCCGGATTTTATCAATTTCGGGGGAGTCGTGAAAGTAGCTGTGAAAGAGTTCGATTTAACTGTAGTCAGGACTTCGTAAACCGGCAGTCCGGGGATAAACTGGTCTGAAAAATAATATGTAAAATCACTCGGCAGAGGCACTGCTCTGTGCATGTAATCATGGCTGTCAGGCCTTTGAGGAGGCATGACAATGACGGACACCCAGCCGTCACCGAAAGAAGGATCGTCTATCGTCCCCGTCAAAGAGTATGTGACTCTTCCTTTGACGGTGTCCACAGGGACAAGCGAAAATGTAGATGAAACCGGATCGGTTGAAGTGACGGGAAAGCGGTCGCCGGAAGTAAGGCTCAGATTTCCGGACGACATGAGACTTTGACTGCCTCTTTCGAGACCTAATACTATACCGGTCGAGTCTTTAACTGTAATCAGTGCCGGATCGCCGAAATTGAGATAATTCCAGCTGTTGGCGTGAATCTGATTTTTAGTGACCAATGCCGCTTCTCCTGTCGAAAGCCTGTCTTCTATTACTTTTACGAGCAGATTGACAGCGAGAGGATAGTTGTCGGAAGGATATGTTGCTCTTGAAGATCCCCATGTGAAAACAGCGCCTTTTCCGTGACTTAACTGTATTCCGTCAGCTAATGAACTGTAGGTGGTCCTGTCGAAAGCTCCGACGCCGCATGATCCGAAATAGCATATCGGCTGTCTTATCTCGTTTTCCAAAACATCGACATCCGAAGGGCTTCTGAAGACATTTTCATGGGAGAGAACAGTCAGGTTGCCGTGTCCCATGAATAGCCACATAAAACAGCCTTTGTTGACTTCCTGTTTGAGGTCCTGGGCGGCAAGAGGTTTTTCGCCTGGATTGTAGTTGTATGGAGGCCCCGCCGTTTGGTTTGTCCCGAGATAGTTCATGAGATAAACCTTGACCGGCTGATAATCCATCGAAAGAAAAGTCGAAATGCTTTCAGTCTGATAATTGTGGATATATTCATTATAGGACTGGGATACTCGCGATGCGTATTCGTCGTCTGCAAGAAACAGAACACGGCTTTTCCATGGGCCGAAAGACGAAGAATTCTCGTATTTGATTATTTTTTCGACATTCTGATTTATGTCGAGATTCGTAACGGCGGTTATCCTTCCCACGCACATGTCGGGATAACGGTCCCCGTCAAAATCTACGAACCAATCGTCGAAACAGTTGTTGAAATCCTGCATTGAAAAATATTTTATCTTTCCGCCTTCTTCATGGACAGGGAAAACACCCCTGAAAGGCGACCTTCTCTCAATATTTCTATAGTCGTAAGTCCCGCTTCCCATAAACAAAACATAACTCGGTATGGGATCATAATTTTCACTTGCCCATTTAAGATAGTTCCTTACAGAAGTCGGATCCGGCATTCCGTATCCGAAATTGTCGTAAACTTCCTGAAGCCTTATAACAATCACTTGAGGGTTAATCCCGCCGGGGAAATGCGTTCTCCTGTATGAGGCGAGTTTTTCCGCGGCTCCAATAAAGATTTCAGGAGCTATTATGATGTAATCCGCTCCTGTAATCCTCTTGATAGCGAAAGGATCAGAATATCTTATGTCCACAGGCTTTTTAAGTGAATTTACGGCAATGAATCTCGACAGGGAATCCCCCCTCCACGCGAACCTCAAAGTGTCCCCCGATATGGAGTAATTTATTATTCCCTGAGGATCGTAGGGATCGTCTATGTTCCATAGGAAAAATCCGCTTTGGTTCACTCCAGTGGTGCTAAAACCGAGCACTGTGTCTTGAACCCCTGCATTTACTCCGAATACGAGCATTCCATCGCTCATCCTGTATCTTCTCTGATATAAGATGTCTGTGAGGTCATACAGAATAAAATCTTTTGTGTTGGGGTATTTTCTGAACAGCTCAATTTCCTGCGTGTTGTTTCCATCGACAAGAACCCCCGTGCATGGAAAAGTAATTATTCTCGGGTTGTTCGAGAATTCCGCCTGCCATTCCGAAATACCTATTTGCGTTCCGTTGAGCTTCACTCTCAGGTGATGAGAATCGCTCACATCAGAAAACACGTGAAGCTGCATATATGCTTCAACTTGAGCCGGATCACTTATTATATATGTCCTTGTAAATCTTGCGACTTCATCGCCGGAATTCCTTACTATTTCACTGTGAACAAATCTGAGCCCTGATTGTGAAGGGTTTATGCTGTCCGTCTCGACGTGGACTGTGTCGAGAAAAGAATTCTGGACAAAAGATCCGGGAAAAGGCTGTGAACTTTGATTTTCAAGCCTTTTACCGGGATCAGAACCCCACGTCAGCCAATAGACAGCTGTGTCCGACCAAGGGCTGTTGTAAACTGAAACGGAATATGGAAAAGTGTTTTTATCGTAACCTCTCAGAGATGAAGCGTAAAAAACAATCCTGTCACCGGGATCGAATCTGCCGTCGTTTCCGTCTTCAACCTGAATAGGTATTTCTATGGGAAAACTGTCGTAAATCGTGTCTGTGAGACTCCAGCTCAGCGCTTTGATTGGGCCGCATCTCACAGAAAGAGTTGCCGGATCTATTGCGCCGAGATTTGCTCCGGCGTTCTCAAGGTCGCTGCCCGTGACTTCATAAAGACCTTCCTCGAAGAGGGACATTCTGTAATACGGAGCATTTGAAAAAAAAGACATCCTGCCTTCGTTTCCAGAGACGAAAATCTCTGAAAAAGACGGATTTTCAACAAGTCCAGATATTATCCTTTGCCATGCCTGCGAAGGAGAAGATGAAGAAACATAATCCGAAAATGTGGCTTCAATTCTAACCTTCGACGCGGTAGTCAGTTTTCCGTCGGAATACAAACAGGGATATGTCTCAACTCTGACAAGCCGCCAGTATCCCATCTTGAAAGGTTCTGAAACTTTATATGACTTTACCGGATAAGATTCGCCATAATGCTGTGCGGCCTGTTCATATACGAGTTCTCCGTCTGTCCATTCAGGAGAAGGCAATATCGGGTTCTCGAGGCGGATGGTCTTTCCGCCGAAAAAAGAAACGTCAAATGAATAAGAACCTTCAGGAGGTAGTATAAAAAGAAAAGACTTAGCCGGCAGTTGAGGGGTTCCCGGTTCGCCGAAAACCGGAAGGGCTTCGGAAGCATGAACGACCGTGTATGCTCTGCCGTCCAACAAAACATTTTCAGTCCATATTTCGGGATAGTCGTAATCGACTGTAAATTTTCCCGAAACAAGCGGGACGGCGGAAAATATGAGCATTGCCAAAGCGGTAATTTTAATTTTCATAGATCCTACCCTCTGTTTTTTCAGCTTCATCAATAAGCATTATCGGTATATCGTCTTCTATTTTATATGCAAGAGAGCAGTTTTTACAGAAAAGCCTGTTTATATCAGATCTGTATTCCAGCTCGCCCTTGCATTTGGGACAGACAAGAATATCCAGAAGCCTTTTATCGAGCATAAAAAAACTCCTTTACGAAAAATACCTTCCGGCAAAAAAAAAATGTATTGAAACTTTTTATGATTAGAACTATATAAATCAACTCCCGGAGAACATTTTATTTGCCGACAACGCTGTTGTCAAACTTTTTTATGTTAAATTTCCGGAATTTCAATCCTTGATTCTCACTTCGCCGGACAAATGACTGGAGTTCAAAATCGCCCTGACCCCGTTGATTTCAAACATTCCCTCTCTCTCCCAGAAAAAAGAAAACCCTCCCTCTTGATCTTTTGCGTCGGCGACTGCTACGAGGGAGCCGTCCAGAACCAGGCCTATTTTAGAACCTTCTTCCAGAGCTCCGATCATTTCGGCGCCGCTTTCGGAAAAAAATATTTTAAGTGAAATTCTGTCAACGGCTCCGTATGAAATCTCCGAACTCCGGATTTCCTCGTCAGTGCAGTTGAAAAGAGTCTTTTGCAGAATGACTGGTTTGAAAGGTATTCCGGCGATAAAACCTATCCTGCTTTCCGGTCCGAAATCCGCCTTCACGAGAGAAGGATCGGATATGTATTTCCCGGGATCGTCGTATATCCATCTCAAACGGCATATCTCCCAAAAACCTTCGGCGGTGATTATCCTTTTAACTAAAGGATATTCGCTTTCAGACATGAATTCGATTTCCGAAGTTCTTCTGAACACTGAGATTTTAATGCCGGAACAGCCTATATTCTGCAGTCTCGAGCGGACAACAGAAGTATCCGAATTGTCGTCGAATTCCGCCTGAATGAAATACGACAAAAGCGAAGGCGGTCTTATCTCGCCCGGTATCCCGGTTCTTTTTATCTCCAGGCTCCAGAGGAATGAAGAATCAGGGCTGAAAGCTTTCAGAGATTTTAGGAGAGTGTCGTCGTAAAAAATGACTGCTTCGCCTGTTGTTATAATTTTACCCAAAGGGTCGAAAAGGGGTAGATTAGGCTTAAATGCGTAAAAAAGAGTTTCTCCGACGGCAGATCTTCTTTCTACATAGAGCAGATTGCTGTCTATGAGGACAAGTTGGGCTTGAAAAAATAGATCCGAAAGATCTGTTCTCGGGAATTCGATCCATTCGCCTTCGGTGAAATGGTATTCTCTGGATCCTATGGCAATTACCTCTTCGCTGAATTCTCCTCCGCCCCGAGTCATGGGCTTCATCTGTATCCTGTCGGGAAATACATACAGGACCGAATAATTTATATCGACATCCGGATATACTTCATAACCTGTTCTTCTGATAATGAGCTCTGCGCTGAATCCGGGCAGAGAAAAAGTCTTTTCCAATGCTTCAAAGACAAAATTCCGGCCCGGTTGATAGGATTCAACTGCAGGCTTTGGAGTGTTTTTGGGGCCGCAGGTAAATAATAGAGCCAAAAGAAAAAAAGTCAGCGAAGTAAATTTTCTTTCGTAAATCTTATTGGATAGAGATCTGATAGTTTCCATGTCTTTTTTTCCCCGTTTTTGTTTATGGTTGTTATCGGGATATCTTCTGAAAATTCCGCGATAGCCTGAAGACAGGCGCCGCAGGGAATAAATCCTCCGTCAGAGGCGACGCTTAATTTTTTTATCCTTTTGCCGCCTCCCGCAATCATGGCGGTTATAGCAGACCTTTCAGCGCAGATAGTGATTCCGAAAGATGAGTTCTCGACGTTGCATCCGCTGAACACTTTTCCCCTTTCGTCTTCAAGAGCCGCTCCGATTTTAACTCCCGAATACGGCGCGTATGCGAATTCTTTTACAGCCGCCGCCCTCGCCCCGAGTTCAGCGGTAGATATCTTTTTGTCATCTTTCCATTTAAGTTCATAGATGTCGCCTCGTCTGTCGTTAAAGGCATTGTCGTATTTTGTGATATTTTTGCAAATGGCATCTGCCGGTTCAATTTGGGCTTCGAGGACGCCTTCCTCTTCTCCAAAAGAAGCGATGATTTCCCCTTTAAAGTCCAGGATCTGCGATTTTCCAGTGAAAGAGTAGTCGTCAGAGCCTTCTCTTTCTCTGCCTATCCGGTTCGCAGTCGCTATGAAAACACGGTTTGTCAGGGCTCTCTCTCTCATCGACGTCTGACACCACGGAAGGACGAGATTAGCGCAGTGAAGAAAAACCTGAGCACCGTCCATGCTTCTCAGCCTGAAAAGCTCTGTGAAAAACCAGTCATAGCAAATAAGAACAGTGAATATTACATTTTTGAACGAGATCAGGGGAGGAGGCTCTACTCCGGGACTAAATATTTTTTTCTCTCTTGAAAAAAGATGAAGTTTTCTGTAAACGGTTGGATTGCCTTCCGGAGTAGATATCATAGCTGAGTTAAAGACCTTTTCCTCAAATTTTTCAGCAAAACCGCATACGACCATGCAGTTTTTCTCTTTCGAAATTTTTTTCATGACGCCGACAAAGCCTTCATCGTCGCCTGCCTCGTCGGCGTAAGGCTTAATGGAGTTTTTGTCGGGATAAGCATAACCTGTAGTCGCCAGTTCGGGATAGACCAAGACGTCGGCATTTGTCCCATACGCCAGATCCTCAATTTTGGAAAGATTGCCGTCCCTGTCGCCCACCTTCGGAGCGAACTGGACAAGCGCCAGTTTCACCATGAACCGGGAGCGCCTGAATTGCCGTCTATTTTTATGGCAGGAGCTATAAAACTCACGTTCAATATCATTTTATCGCTCATGAAATAAGTCATTTTTCCCGCGGTTAAAATATAGTTTCCCTGATTTTCGCCGAATTGCCTGATGAAAGAAACGTCCATATCCACGAGGAGGTTGCTTGACGGCATGAATCTTTTTGTCGCTCCGACCCATGAATACATCCTGCCGTCGGACGAACCGGAAAAGCCGAAATTATAAGCCATATTTTTTGTAGGAAGCCTGAAATCGGAAATGCTGAGCGCTTCGACTCTGTTTCCCGGCGAAATTACATCAGAATAAATTGCAGAATGTGTAAAGCAAATCATCAGAGATAAAATTATAAAAAAGTATTTCATGCTATTCCTCCATTTTAGATGATTTTAATCTGCATGAACCAGGGTTGTCAAACATCATTTTAGTTGATTAGACGACCCCGGCAATGTTATAAAACTCTAAAAACGGAGGTTATATGTTTAAGATTCTAGCCATAAATCCCGGCGCTACTTCAACAAAAATAGGCCTTTTCCACGATGAAAAGCCCGTCTTTGTCGAGATTATCAGGCATGAAGGAAACGAAATCGCGAAATTCAACCGCTCAGTTGATCAGTATCAATACAGAAAAAAAGTATTACTCGAAGCCCTCAGCGCCAGAGGAGTCGATCCGGGGGGCTTTTCGGCTGTTATAGGCAGGGGCGGCCCTTTCAAACCTCTCTCGGGGGGAGTTTACGAAGTAAATGACGCCATGACAGAAGACGTTATGAATGGTGAAGTTCAGGCTGAACATGTCTCTCTCATAGGATGTCTTCTGGCAAAAGAGATAGCTTCCGTTTCAGGTTGTCCCGCTTACATAGCAGACCCTGTTTCAGTGGACGAATTCGACGATGTTTCGAGAATTTCGGGATTTCCGGAGCTTCCGAGAAAAAGTCTTTCCCACGCTCTGAACATGAAAATGGTAGGCAGAAAAGCCGCATCTGAACTCGGGAAAAAATACGAGGAAGTCAACCTCGTCATTGCCCATCTCGGCGGCGGCATAAGCGTTTCGCCGCACCGAAGAGGAAAAATAATCGACGCCAACAACGCAAACGACGGCGGTCCCATGTCCCCTCAAAGGTCGGGATCCCTCCCCGTCACGGGGCTTGTAAAAATGTGCTTCAGCGGAGAATGCACTCAAAAGCAAATCATGGACAGAATCCTTAAAAAAGGCGGGCTGACCGCTCATCTCGGGACAGATGATCTCCGAGATGTTCTTAAAATGATATGCGAAGGCAGCGAACGGGCGGATCTCGTCTTCAGATCTCTTGTCTATCAGATCTCAAAAGAAATAGGAGCGATGTCAGCTGCTCTCAAAGGAGAAGTAGACGCTATTGTGCTTACAGGAGGCATGGCATATCAGAGTGAACTGACGGAGAAAATTAGAGAATATGTATCCTGGATTTCAAAGGTTTTGGTCTTTCCCGGCGAAGATGAACTTGAAGCGCTAAATCTTGCGGCTCTCATGGTCTTGAGAAAAGAGGTCGAATCTGCTAAATACGCATGAGAAACCTCCCAAATCCGTAATTTTCCTTTCGGCAGGAGCCGTCCTCTACGGGGTAATAGCCCTCTGCGCGGGTTCTTATTCCGCCACGCCTGAAGGCGTTGAGCTCAACCATGCCGTCGAGAAATTTTTGTCAGTGAATAAGGGTCTGGTGTTGAGCCTCGGGGTGTTTTTTATAATATCCGGTATATCGGTTCTTTTGAGAAAAAAATGGGCATTGACTCTCATTGCTTCATCTTCCCTGTTCAGAATAGTTCTCCTTGTTATTTCAATGGGAATCACGCTTTTATTGCTCAGAGACCCGTCATATTTAGAGAACTTAAAAACTCAAAACGGCGCTGTTGAATGGGTGTTCGTCTATCTCGCTCTTGCCGGAATCTTCGTTCTCGAAATATCAATACCCGTCGTTTTTATACTGATGACACGGCTGAAAACTGTAAAAAAATTTTTCTCCGAAAGCGGCGCGGAAAACACAAAACCTCCGTCATAATATATTGATTAAGCTCATTAAAAAGGTTAAATTAGAGTAAAACACCAGACAAAAAAGGAGGAATCTTGAACACGAAAGACTGCATTGCCTTAGAGGAGAAATTCGGCGCTCACAACTATCATCCGCTCGACGTCGTGATAGAGAGAGGACAAGGCGTTTGGGTCTGGGACGTGGAAGGGAATAAATACATGGATTTTCTTGCCGCGTATTCAGCGCTGAATCAGGGACATTGCCATCCGAAGCTCGTCAAGGTCATGCAGGAACAATCATCAAAGCTCACTCTGACATCAAGAGCTTTCAGAAACGACAAACTGCCTCTTTTTTACCAAAAATGCAGTGAACTGACAGGCTACGAATCCATATTGCCCATGAATTCCGGAGCCGAAGCAGTCGAGACAGCCGTGAAAGTCGTCCGTAAATGGGGATACGACATAAAAAAGGTAGAACCCGGAAAAGCTAAAATCATTATAAGTTCAAACAATTTTCACGGACGGACAATAACAATAATCAGCTTTTCAACCGAACCATTATACAAAGAAGGATTCGGGCCCTTTACGGAAGGATTCGAGGTTATTCCCTTCGGAGACATAAAAGCCCTCGAAAACGCCATTGACGAGAACACCGTCGCCTTTATGACCGAACCCATACAGGGAGAAGCGGGTATAATAATACCTCCCGAAGGTTTTCTCAAAAGCGCTCGGGAAATCTGCAGAAAAAACAACGTTCTTTTCATTCTTGACGAGATACAGTCGGGACTCGGCAGGACGGGCAAGCTGTTCGCCTATGAACACGAAGAAGGCGCCAGGCCGGACGGCATTATAGCCGGAAAAGCTTTGTCCGGAGGGTTTTATCCTGTTTCGGCTTTCATGACGAGCAGAGAGATTATGGATGTCATAAAACCCGGTTCACACGGCAGCACTTTCGGCGGAAGCCCTATTGCCGCAGCTGTCGCCACCGAAGCCTTAAAAATACTCGTCGAAGAGGGCTT
>JAFGIG010000060.1 GCA_016929715.1 Caldifarciminota bacterium | reverse complement strand
TGTATTGTAATCGCACGTTTTCAAACACCTCCAGGGGCAGTTGAAGGGTTTTTTATGACCGGCTAATACGTCGTTTATAAATTTGTTTCTGATAACTCTTCCCGGCAAACCAACCGGACTGTCAATAATGACAATATCTTCTTCTTTGCAATTAATGTAAGCATCTTTAAAATTATTTGACGCGTCACACTCATGTGTTGCGACAAATCTTGTCGCCATCTGCACGCCCTGGGCTCCCATTCGAATATACTTATGAATATCCTCTCCCGTAAAAATTCCTCCGGCGGCGATCACGGGGATATTTTTATTAAACCGCTGTTCGTATGCTTTTATTACGGATAAAACTCCGGGTAATATTTTATCCAATTGATAATCCGGGTCGAGGATGTGCTCTTTTTTGAAACCGAGGTGTCCTCCAGCCAGCGGACCCTCGACGACCACCGCGTCAGGAACATGATTGTATTTTTTCGCCCAATGGTGAAATATTATTTTAGCGACATTTGCGGATGATACAATTGGTATAAACTTTGTCGGAATACTTTTAATTCTTTCAATAGTCAGTGTTTCAGGTATTTTTAACAGAAGTCCCGCGCCTATTAAAACCAAATCAATTCCTTCATCAACTGCCGTAAGAACCAAATCATCAAAATCAGAAAGCGCCAGCATGACGTTGACGCCTATGATGCCATTTGTCTGTTTTCTCGCATTTCTGATTTCATTTTTTAAGACTCTTATGTTTGCTTCTTTGTAATTTGTCAGAAAATCCGGCTCAAGCATACCGATGCCCGCCGTGGCGATAACGCCAACTCCTCCCTCGTTCGCCACTGCGGAGGCTAACCCCGAGAGCGAAATACCGACTCCCATACCTCCCTGAAAAATCGGTATCTTTGTTTCAAGATTTCCTATTTTTAATCCTGGTATGCTTTGATTCATAAATCGTTCCTTCTTATCATTGTATCTGCTGACAGACAGTGTATGCTCTTGATTCCCAGGAAAGTGTTTTCAAGAGCTTGTTTAGTGAAAAGTATTCTCGCGAACATCTATATTAAAAGATTTAAGATTTAACGTGCTTTTAGATTTACCTGCTTTTGGTATTGTTACAATTACAGTTTCCGTTTTCATCGGTTTAACAGATTTCCCTTTGAAGAAAATATCTTCCTTTCTATATTTAATATAGGATTTTAAGACTCTTGAATGTTTAAGTCAACTTTTCATCAAAGTTTTTGTCTATTAATTGTTACAATAAAAAATACGTTATATCCAGAGAAAGAAGATGTAGATAACATAGATAATGACAAACATAACTCCTTCCTTCCTGGAAAGGACATAATTGCTTTTCAGAAACGGAAACAATAGAAAGCCAACGAGAAACATCATCAAAAGATCGTCGATTTTCAAAAGCGGGACTGAAAACGGGGAAATTAGACCTGAAATCCCAAGGACAAATCCGATGTTTAATATGCAGGCGCCGATAATATTGCCGATGGCCAGGTCCGATTCTTTCCTTATTGCCGCCACAACAGAAGACGCTAGTTCTGGCAGGCTCGTCCCGACAGCGACAATGGAAATTCCGATTATTTCCTCGTTGACTCCGAAAAAACGCGCAAGGTCGATTCCGCCTTTAACCAGGAGGTTTGCCCCGACGAGTAAAGCCGCAAGTCCTCCGGCAATGAACATTATTAGTAAAAGCCACGGCGTCCTGCATACTTTTTTGTCTTCGTATTCGGCGCCTTTTTCCCGCATAGCCATAAATCCCGTGAAAACAATATATAGGATACAGAACAAGACGAGTATTGCCGCTTCCATCCTTAAAAGATTCCGGTCAAAGAGAAACACAAAACCCAGCGCCGACATTATAACAAGGAAAGGAGAATCCTTTTTTACAGCTCTTATGTGGACTTTAAGCGGGTTTATGAGAGAAGCTATACCAAGGATGAAAGCAATATTCACTATAATCGACCCGATTACGTTTCCTACGGCAAGACCCGGATAACCGGACAGAGCGGCTTTAATCCCTACGACGAGTTCGGGACTGCTCGTTCCGAGCGACACAACGGTCAACCCGACGACGAGAGGCGATATTTTTAGACGTATGGCAAGCCGCGAACTACCTCTGACGAGAAAATCCGCTCCTCCTATGAGTAAAAATATGCCGGCAATAAAGATAAAAACTGTTAAAATCACCGCCGGACAGCCTCCCCCTTTTTATTTGTCCCGAGAATAAAAGACAAAACCTAACATTGCCGAAAATTTTTACCCGCTGTCATAAATGCTTTCACCGTTACCCTCCTTTTTTCTGAGAATTTTTTTTCAAAAGTTCTTCAACTGTTTTTATGAGCTTTTCTCTTCTCCAGACGACAAATTTATATTTGATACCCGATTTGGTCTGTATCAAAATCCCGTTTGGAATAACACCGAGGGTTTTTATCTTTCGGATTAAACTGATTTGATCGACCGGAATTTCAACAGGCATTCTCTGTATATTGAAAGGATGCGCTTCGAAAAGGATACGCATGTCTGTTATCTTCATGCGTCCTCCGACACCTTCTATGCCGCGAAATAGATTCGCGCCTACATCAGCGAGAATATTTTCACCGGCTTTTAATTCAAATCCCATTATTCCTCTTTTCATTTGTTAATTGACAACCTTTACAAAATCCGGTGCAGAAAATTCATTCCGGGATTTTTCAGATTTGTTTTTCTTCCAGATAACTTTTCCGTCTTTTAGAAATGACTCTATTTTTGTCAGTTCGGCTTCTGTCATCTCCCCCCTGTCTATCAGAGAGGACACAATCTTTTTGTTGACCTCAGGCCAGTTGGCTTTGTTTGTCCTCGGTGTAAACTTTCTGACGTATTTTTCTTCGTCAATCCTTTTAATTATTCTGTCAATCCATCCCCAGCATAGAGCCGCTTCGAGAGCTTCTCTGTATTCGATGCATTTTACTTTTGTGTGTTTTTTTATAAAAAACAACACATATCCCCGGGTTTTTTATCGTCCTTTGTTTTCATCCACTTAACAAAAGCGCTTTTATAAGGAAAATACTTTTGCTCGAGTTCTTTCATGCCTATCGCCTTTTTTTTAAGCCGTTATGCCATTTATCTCAATGGCATACAACTACGCGCGTTCCGTCATCTGAACGCTCAAAAGAAGCAATACTTTCTTCACCGACAAGAAGGCGGATTTCATCGTCTTTATACCTGTGAAACAACATCCCCTCTTGTTCTCCGCGGATAAAATTAAAAGTCCCGTCATGCAAAACTTCTGCTTCGTCGAGTATATCTTCGTCGGTATCGGGGGGATCAAAAGTAAATAATATCAATCCCCTGTATGCAATGACCCTTCTGATTTCAATAATTGATTTTTTTGCGTTTTCGTAAGTGTCGTGGTCAAATGCGGCTATACAGACAACAAATGAAAAGTATTTATCAGGAAAAGGGATTTTGTCAAAAGTTCCGGACTCAAATTTGCCTTCTAAATTGAATTTTTCGAATCTTTTCCTGCAAAACTCCACAGCGGAAAGAGAAATGTCAACGCCGTAAACCTCTAAACCCTGTTGAGCCATGTATTGAGAATTTCGACCGCCCCCGCAACCCAGATCGAGGGCTCTGTCGCCTCTTTTCGTGTGGTTTTTACAAAAATTCACAAGAGGCTGTGCGGGTTTACTATTCGAAAAATCAAACGTTTCAAAATCAAACCCCTTAAATCGTTTTTCCCAATATTCTTTTGATGCATTCATTTCTTTACTCCTCATAAATAAACTTATTTACCTTTTAGAAAATTTAATGTGTTTCTCTCCCAAAAATATCCGTCATTGTATCCCTGTATTCTTTTGTCTTTCTCTACCAAAAGAAGTCTTTTCTCGGATATAAGACAATATTCCCTGTTGACTTCGACGCCGCAATACCTTCTTCCGAGTTTTTTTGCGACAACAGATGTCGTCCCGGAGCCCAGAAAAGGGTCAAAGACGAGCCCGCCGGCAGGGCAGGAAGCCAGAACAAGTTTTGCCAGCAGTTTTTCGGGTTTCTGCGCCGGATGATCCGTGTTTTCAGACATAGACCAATAGGGGACTGTGATGTCATCCCAGAAATTCGAAGGACAGGTCAGCCTGAAATTTCCTTTCTCTGTCTCTTCCCAATCCTTGGGTTTACCGTTTTCTCTGTAGGGCGCTACCACTCTCCTTTTCATTTTCACGGCTTCGACGTCAAAGTAGTAATCATCAGAAACCGTCGCGAACCAGATATCTTCTGAACAGTTTTTCCAGTTCTTTTTGGCGCCTCTTCCTTTTTCTCTCTGCCAGACAATTCTGTTTCTGACAATGAGGTGTTTTTTTACCGTCTTATAAATCGCGCAAGTGCTCCTCCAGTCCCCGCAGATATAGAGACTTCCGTTTTCTTTGAGCAGTCCGACAACTTTTGGAAACCAGCTTTCGAGATATTCCTGATACTTTTCGTCGCTCATCTTTTTGAATTTATAACCCGAAAAATCTTTATCGAGATTATATGGAGGGTCTATGACCAAGAGTTCCACAGATTTCTGCGGTAAAAATTTTACGATATCGAAAAAATCGTTGTTAAAAGTTTTATCAGTTATTTCAGAAAGAACGAGATTCCCTTCCGCTTGAGATATCCTCCCTTCCAGACCGGCTCTTTCTGAATCCGGTATCTCAATCGTCCGGTTTTTAGGCGCCTTTTCTTTTTTAGTCAATTTCATTTCCTTTAACTTCTACTGAGATATTATTATCGCGATTACGGTGCTTTCTTCAACAATCTTCATTATGTCTTTTTTAATTTTATACATACTGGTTTTGCTTATCAAAAGGTTAACCTGATCGTGATGTTTTAGATTGCCTGACATAAATCATTTTTTTGCTTTCCTAATCTCGACAAGGCAGAGGTCTTTTTCGCCTACTTTATAGTCTGTAACTGTCAGTCCGGTTTTCAAAGCAAGACCGATCAACGCATCTATCCCGGAATAAAGGTCAGCAACTTCAGCAAATGCTTTATATTCATCGAGAGAGATTATACCATAAAGCCATGGCTCTCTGTTTAACAATGCGAAATACGATCCATCATCTTTTAAAACCCTCTTAATCTCCCTCAAAAAAATACTTATGCCTGAAATTTCCTGAAGAGCCATAATCGAACTGACGACATCCATGGATTCGTCCTGAAAAGGCAATTCCCGCACATCCCCGCCTATGGCTTCAGAGTTATTTGACCGTTTAATCATTCTGAACTTTTCCTGGATTATCCAGAGACATTTAAGATCTCTCTCAACAGCGAATATGCTCGTATCGGCTGGGAGATTATAAGCCAAAGATGTCACTGAACTGCCGCTTCCTGAAGCGAGGTCGAGCAGGGTTTTGGGCTTTTTCGACACAACAGCTTCTATAAATTTTTGGACAGATTTTGAGGGATTTTCGAGAGCTTCTACACATTTCTTTTTCCTGTCTCGGGCGGAAATCCAACTGCCGCTTTGGATGTATCTGATCCTGCCCTCCAGCTTTTTCAGGTCATGAAGGATATCGCACGTTAGGACTGTATTTTTTTTCTCTGGTTTTTGAACGAGTTTTATCGCGTTTTCTACTCCTATCTTTTTGAGACGATTAAGTGAAAATGGTCCATCGGGTTTTCTATTCTCTCCCTGAGACAGCACCTCGTCTATGGGAGCAATCCACTCGTGAATTTTGGTGTGACTCAAAAGAACAGGTCTGCCATGCAATACCGGAAACTCTTCCGAGCATTTTTCACAGCAAAGACTCCCTGATATTAACTCTTTATGCCGGAACCGTATTTGCCTTTCTGTGAGTTTTTCTCTGCATCTGGGACAGCACAAATAATTTAGAGTTACTCTGTTCATTCCGCTTCAATAAAAATTTTAATGTATTTTAACAGCTTCAAAAATTTAGCGTCATTTAATCCAAAATAAATCAATAGAGCCTAATTTCATCAGGCCAAGGGGTTTCCATGGAAGAACGCCATGTCTTGTCGATGTATTGATGAGTATATGATTGCTCGACAATATGAAAATAGTAACTTCCTCTTGTCGTCAATTCCCACCCATTACTTACTTGGTTAAAAAATTTTAATTTCTCCCCCAGTTTTAAGTATAAAGAAAAATCATTTTTCA
>JAFGIG010000059.1 GCA_016929715.1 Caldifarciminota bacterium | reverse complement strand
CACCCGTACGGGACTCGAACCCGTACTCTTCGGCTTGAAAGGCCGATGTGTTAACCACTTACACTAACGGGTGTTTTTTTTACACCAAATAACCGATTCAATTGTAGTCGACAATAAAACACAAAAAAGTGTAATTATAAGAACCGTCGAGCCGGTTGTCCAGCTGTTTTTTCCAAGGCTGTCAAGCAGAAGAACGATAGGATTGAGAACGCTCAGGGTGTTAAAGTCAGGTGAACCTTTTGTCAGAGAAGAAATCCAGGGAAAGACCATCATCAATAGGAAGATGAGAGCTCCGTAAATGTATCTTTTCTGAAGGACTTGACCTGAGCCGGGCAGAACAAGTGAAAAATAGGGATAGAATTTCTTCATTTCAGGATAAGTTTTATTCCTGTTCAACGGACGCTGTTTTGCCGGTTGCTGTTTCCACTTCCTGCAGGGAAGATTCCGCGTCGTTTATATTGCTGAAAGATCCGATGTGTATTTTATAGACCGTTTCTCCTGAGGAGGAAAAATCTCTCAGAACCCTTATCTGATAAGCTGGAGTGGAAGAAGAAGGAATAAACGAGAAAAAAGATTCATCAATTTTCTTTATTGTAGAGAATAAATCGGGGAGATTCGGGCATTCGATTCTAATTGAAAACGCCCCGGATATCTCTTGAATGCCTTCTTCTTCGTATCCGAGAGGTTCTCCTGAAAAAGAAAGAATCAGCTTTCCCTGGGGTGTGTAAATGCCTTTTCTCGCTCCGCCTGAGAGCACGCAGACATTCTCGTTTGAAAAGACAGTTGAAAAGGAGGAGAGATCTGTGATTATGATTTTCTCTGAAGATTGATCGGAATAAATGTATGAGCCGAGCATTTTGATTGATCCTATTTCCCAGAGACAGTAAATATAGTTTCTCGACAATCTGACGTCGACCGCCGAAATGAGATTGTTTCCAATGAGTCCGTTCTGAAGAGAGAGCAAAGTTTCTCTCATCTTGCCGGAAGAAGAGATTTCAACGTAATAAATCTTGTTTCCGGAAGCATAGACGCATGTCCCGTCAAAATCCACTTCCCAAAGCGAAGGGTCATCGAAGAGTTCTATTTTGGAAGCAAGAGTGCCGTCAAGCTTTATAACAAAAGCGTAGCCGGCTGTGTATGAGTATGGTTTTCGATTTCCGGCTCTCACTGAAGGCAGATGATTCCCTGCCAAACAGACTATGTTGCCGTCGGAAAGGAAATAAGGGTCACGGGCGGGGAAAATCAACAGGGCTTTGAGGGTTTGGTCAGTCTGGTTGAGCTGGTAGACATAAGTTGTGCAGGGGACGGGAGATGAATTGTTCTGAGAACTCACGGCAATCAATTCGTCCGTATTGTTCCAGCTAATGGATCTTATCGGACCGGATTTTTCCGTCAGCATGTAACTTCCATCGCTGATTCTTATGACGGCAGTGAAAAAATCTCCGTCAATTTTTAACCCGACAGCCAAAAATTGCGAGTTTCCAGACCATTTAACAGGGGGAAGGGCGGTTCCGGGCAGGTCTATTAATGACCAGTCTCCCGAAGAGACCGCTAAAATACCGAGTTCTCCGTTTTTTATCAAGGCGGTCTGGTTTCCCGAGTGCGACAACTGACCGCCCTCGAAATCTCCCGAAGGAGCCCAGGATAGGATAAAAATTGAGACGAAAAGTATTGAGTGCATAAAACCCCGTTTTTTTCTTTTATTCTATATTTTCCGTGGGTTTTTTTCAACATAAATATAAACAATCGCGAATATTAAATACTTTCCATATTCCAGGGAAGGGAAAAATGCGGGGCTGGCATTTAATTTCCTTCTTGAACGATTGTAGTCCATGTATTATAATAACCGCAAGGAGGTGTGGTTTGAAATACATATACATACCAGTTTTATTGGTTTTTCTGATGTTGTCTTGCGGTCCGAAAACCCCGGAAATTAAGTGGGAAAGCGGGCTTGTGGGTAACAGAGCTCCGGAGTCTCTCGAATACTATTTTGACCTGCAGAAAGACACAATCGCGAAACTATACAAGAACAGTCTTTACTTAAACCCCGACATAAACGGAAGTTTTATGCTGCATTTTTTCGTGATGAAAGACGGAAGAGTGGAATCCGTAAACCTCGATGACTGCACGCTTAAAGACTCTACGCTTTTGTCTCTCATTCGCCTGGCAGTAGCTGAATGGACTTTTCCCATATCTGAAATCGACAGCGTCGAAATACTCGTCCCTTTCTATCTTCTGCAAGAGGAATAATTATTGTTCATAAAGCACCTCCACCTGAAAAACTTCAGGAATTACGAAAACGCCAGCATTGATTTGGACAGAGGAATCAATTTGTTTTTCGGAGAGAACGGAAGCGGAAAGACGAATCTCCTTGACGCTACGCATTATATTTCATACGGCAAGTCTGTTAGAAATTCACCGGAAGATGAATTAGTCAGGTTCTCTTCCACAGGTTTCGCAGTGTCGGTAGTTTTTGAAAAAAAAGGCGAGGATTGCACTCTCAGCGTCAAGTATTCGGATAGGAAAAAAGAATTTTGGAAAAATGAAATGAAGCTTGAAAAAAAATCGGATCTTATAGGCGAATTGACTGTGATTCCTTTTTCTCCAGAAGATGCGGATGTCATATCCCAGGGATCCGCTCAAAGGCGAAGGGCTCTCGACATACTTCTTTCTTCTGTTGACGGCGAATACCTAAAATCGCTGAGATGGTATAACAAAACACTCAGACAGAGGAACGCTTTACTCGAAAGGATAAGAAATAAAGAAAGCCTTGAAACCGAGACCGTTCACTGGGATAAAATGCTTTCTCTCTATGGAGAATATATCGTCCACGAGAGAGGGAAGATGATTGAGATTCTGAGAGACAATATTTCAAGGTTGGCTGCCGAAATGGAAACACCCTTTGAAAACTTTGACATGGAATATAGACCATCGTTAAAAAGAGGGGAAATCGCCGAGAAGATGTCGGCAAATCTCGGCAGAGACCTGAAGTCTCTTACGACAACTCAGGGTCCGCACAGGGATGATTTTGTTTTTTATATCAACGGGCAGGATGCTTCAAAATTCGCGTCTAGAGGCCAACAAAGGCTATTATGTTTCATGTTCAGGCTCGCGGAAGTTGACATATACAGAGATAACGCGGGAGAATACCCGGTGATTGTCATCGACGAAGCTTTTATTGAACTCGACAAAAGCACAGTGTTAAAACTTGAGGATAAACTGACTTCCTATCCGCAGGTGCTTTTGGCTTCTGCCGACGGGAACGTAATTTCAGAGAAAATAGTGAGCGCTTTTTTCAACGTCAGCGGCGGTTATGTCGAAAAAAACAAGAAAAACAAGTGAAAACAGATATAGAAAAACTCTATGTATAAATGATATAATCTTCGACGTATTGGATGGTATTTTAAGCAGATCCGAGGAAGGTGTCGCGGGTGCTGTGTGGAGAGAAATTGTTGGCCCTCCGTTAAGTCTGCATACGAAACCCATATCTTCAAAAGACGGAATCTTGACGGTCGAAGTCAGGGATCCTGCATGGAGGCAGCAGCTCGAGTTCTTAAAAGAAGACTTGAAAACCAAATTGAATAAAAGACTCTCTCATGAGATGAGGATAAAGAAAATCAGATTTGTCAAGGCAAATGTCTTCCGATAAAAAACAGGAGTGGAAATGACTAAGAATACTGGAACATACGACTCGACCCATATTCAAATACTTAAAGGAATAGAAGCAGTCCGGAGAAGACCTGCCATGTATATCGGCGATTCGAACATTAACGGACTGCATCACCTTGTCCAGGAAGTAGTCGATAATTCCATTGACGAATTCATGGCTGGATACGGAGATAGAATAAGGGTGACTATTCACGAAAACAATTCTGTTACAGTAGAGGACAGGGGCAGAGGAATTCCCGTGGATTTCCACAAAGGAGAAGGCAAGTCCGCTCTTGAAATAGTCCTTACAGTCCTGCACGCCGGAGGTAAATTCGACGGCCAGACCTATAAAGTCTCCGGAGGGCTCCACGGAGTGGGGCTTAGCGTCGTCAACGCGCTTTCGAGATGGCTTGAAGTCCAGATATTGAGGGACGGGAATAGATACACACAGAGATACGAAAGGGGTGTTCCGGTAACAGAAATAACTGTCGCCGAATCAAAAACCAAGAACTCAGGGACTATCGTGTCTTTTCTTCCTGATTCTGATATATTCGAGACAACGGTTTTTTCGCTTGAAAGAATAACCGCGAGACTCAAGGAAATTGCCTACCTCAATCCGGGTCTCACAGTCGAAATATGCGACGAAAGGGGAAGCGAAAAAAAACAGTCTTTTTCTTTCAGCGGAGGCATAAAGGACTTCATAAAGTTTTTAGATAAGACAAAATCTCCACTGCATCAGACTATATTCTTCAGCACGGTTCAGGACAATGTGACGATGGAAGCCGCTTTTGAATACAACAAAACCTATAATGAAACCGTTTTTTCTTTTGCCAACAACATACACACAAAAGAAGGCGGAACGCATCTGACAGGTTTCAGACAAGCTCTGACGAGAGTAATTAACGATTATGCGAAAAAGGAAAATTTTCTGAAGCCGGTCAAGGATCTCGATTCGCTTTCCGGTGAAGACGTCAGGGAAGGTCTAACAGCAGTGGTTTCGGTCAAGATCCCCCAACCGCAGTTTGAAGGTCAGACTAAAACAAAACTCGGCAACAGTGAAATAAAAGGCTTGATGGCTTCTTTTATCGGCGAAGCTCTGACGAGGTATTTCGAAGAAAATCCCGGTGAAGCGTCTGTTGTCGTCAGCAAGGTTGTTGATGCTGCGAGGGGAAGGCTTGCTGCGAGAAAAGCCCGGGAGCTGGTTAGAAGAAAGGGCGCCCTTATGTCGGACGCTCTGCCGGGAAAGCTGGCCGATTGTTCAGAGGAGGATCCCGGAAAATCCGAACTTTTCATCGTCGAAGGAGATTCCGCCGGCGGATCAGCAAAACAGGGCAGAGACAGGCATTTTCAAGCCATATTGCCTCTCAGGGGAAAGATACTCAATGTCGAAAAGGCTAGGCTCGATAAAATTCTTTCGAATGACGCCATAAAGACTGTTGTAGCCGCAATGGGAACTAGTATAGGAATAGAAGAATTTGATATATCAAAAATAAGGTATAAAAAAATCATAATAATGGCGGACGCGGACATCGACGGCGCGCATATAAAAACTCTTTTACTGACGTTTTTCTTCAGACACGCCAAAGCAGTTATCGAATCCGGATATCTGTATATAGCACAGCCACCGCTTTACGGAGTTAAGTTCAAAGGATCGAAAGAAATAATATACCTGTTCAGCGATGAAGAGCTGAAAAGAATTCAGGAATCAGATAAAACTTTGACCGGTGTCCAGAGATACAAAGGTCTGGGAGAGATGAATCCGGAACAGCTTTGGGAGACGACAATGAATCCGGAAAAAAGAGTTATGAAAAATGTATCAATCGATGTCGCGGAAGATGCGGAAGAGATATTTTCGATTCTCATGGGAGACGACGTGGAACCGAGAAGGGAATTTATTGAAAAAAATGCGATGAAAGTGAGAAATCTCGATATTTGACGGAGGAAAGCAAGTGCAAAATAATGTTGAACAAACAAGCATAGAAAAAGAAGTCCAGGATTCTTATATAGATTACGCGATGAGCGTGAATATTGGAAGGGCGATACCGGACGCCAGGGACGGATTAAAACCCGTTCACAGGCGTATTCTTTACGCCATGAAAGAGCTCGGACTGCACCACAACAAGCCGTTTAAAAAATCCGCAACTGTTGTCGGAGAAGTTTTAGGGAAGTTTCATCCTCACGGAGATGCGGCCGTTTACGATACTCTTGTGAGGATGGTTCAAAATTTTTCTCTTAGATATCCTCTTCTCGAAGGCCAGGGCAATTTTGGAAGCGTTGACGGAGATTCAGCGGCGGCATACAGATACACCGAAACGCGGCTCAATAAAATTGCGGCAGAACTCTTGGCTGATATCGACAAAGAAACGGTTGACTTCATCCCTAATTTCGACGGCTCTCAGTCGGAACCGGTTATTCTTCCGGCAAAATTTCCGAATCTTTTGGTAAACGGTTCTTCCGGAATAGGAGTCGGCATTGCGACTAACATCCCGCCTCACAACATCTCCGAAGTAATCGATGCGTGCATAGCGTTGACGGATGATCCCGGGCTTGACGAGAAAATACTTCTTAAACTCATTCCGGGTCCGGATTTCCCTACGGGCGGAATAATAGTCGGAACCAAGGGTATCAAGTCCGCTTACGCAACGGGAAGAGGGCAGGTTGTCGTCGAATCAAAAGTCCACATTGAAGAACCGAAGAAGTCGTCGAAAGAAAAAATCATCATCGACGAAATCCCATACATGGTCAACAAATCCGCTTTGATAATGAAAATTGCAGAACTTGTAAAGGAAAAAAAGATAGAAGGCATATCCGATATAAGAGATGAATCGGACAGAAACGGCATGAGAATTGTGATAGAAGTTAAAAAGGATTCGGATTCGAGAATAGTTCTCAATCAGCTTTTCAAGCACACTCAACTGAGAACTTCTTTCAGCTGTCTTATGCTTTCAATCGTCGACGGAAGTCCGAAAATTCTGTCCCTGAGAGAGATGTTAAAATGTTTTCTCGACCATAGGGAGACAGTAGTCAGGAGGAGAACTCAGTTCGAGCTGAAAGAAGCTGAAAAGAGAGCTCATATCCTCGAAGGTCTTAAAAAAGCCCTTTCCCAAATTGATGCCGTGATAGAGACAATAAAAAAATCCGCCGACACGGAAACAGCGAACAAAAATCTTCAGAAAAAATTCAATTTAACCCAAATACAGGCACAGGCGATACTCGAGACAAGGCTTGCGAGGCTGACTTCACTTGAAGTAAAAAAAATTGAAGAGGAATATCTGTCTCTAATTAAAGAAATAGCAAGATTGAGAGGTATTCTGGAATCGAGACAGCTTTTGCTTAATCTATTGAAGGACGAGTTCAGACAGTTAAAATCAACTTACGGAGACAAGAGAAGAACTCAGATAAGACACAACGAGCTTGAAGAGGTCCATATAGAAGATCTCATACAGGAAGAAGACGTCGTCATAACGATAACGAAGAAAGGATACATAAAGAGACTTTCCGTTTCCGCTTACAGACAGCAGGCAAGGGGAGGAAAGGGCGTAATCGGAACAAAAGCGTATTCTGAAGACTACGTCATAGAGCTGTATGTAGCATCCACTCACGATTACCTTCTCTGTTTCACGGACAGAGGAAAACTTCACTGGCTCAGAGTTTTCAATATTCCGGAAGGGGCCAGAGACGCGAGGGGAAGGTCTTTGGCGAATATGCTTGAACTTTCTAAAGAAAACATCAAAAACGTTCTGTCAGTCAGGGAATTTTCAAAAGACAAGTTCGTTTTGCTGACGACAAGGAAAGGAAACATCAAAAAATGTTCTTTGGACGCTTTTTCAAAGCCTAAAAAGCGCAGTATAAAAGCGATATCCCTCGATTGGGACGACGAACTGGTAGAAGCCGCTGTGACGGAAGGAACAGATGACATACTCTTGGCGACAAAAAAGGGAAAAGCAATCTGTTTCAACGAAAAAGAAGTCAGAAAAATGGGCAGAACTGCCGGAGGAGTGAAGGGTATAAAGCTCGAAAACGGCGATTTCGTTGTCGGAATGGTAAGGATAGATAAACAGGAGGATAAAAAGACACTCGTCTTCACCGCTTGCGAAAAGGGTTTCGGCAAACTTACATACGACGAAGATTATCCGAGGCATCACAGAGGAGGAAAGGGCGTCATTGGAATAAACACAAGCGACAGAAACGGCGACGTTGTGGCTCTGATGGCTCCGACAGAAGACGACGAGCTTATTTTGATAAGCCAGACGGGCAAAGTGATAAGAATACCCGTCAAGGCAATAAGAAAAACATCCCGAAACACGCAGGGAGTGAGGCTCATGAAACTGGATGATGATGACAGCCTCGTGGGCGCCGCTCTCGTGTCTCAAAACGATTGAAAGGGGGTAGGATGAAGAAAAATATAAACGAACTCATACAGGAACTTGTCGACAGAAAGGAAATTGTTCTCGACATAGACGGTCAACGGACTTCAAAACAGCACGCCAAAAATAAAAAGACGGCACGGGAAAGATTGTCCATGCTTCTGGACAAAGGTTCTT
Source organism: Caldifarciminota bacterium (assembly GCA_016929715.1). Classification (GTDB taxonomy): domain Bacteria; phylum SDB-A; class SDB-A; order SDB-A; family SDB-A; genus JAFGIG01. The sequence goes on along the minus strand of JAFGIG010000059.1, from coordinate 19,153 downwards.
TCATAGAGACTGACATGCTCATTCATCACAGAGCTGAGAGCTTCGGAATTAAAAACAAGGAGATTCCGGGGGAAGGCGTTGTGACCGGGTATGGTTTTGTAAACGGAAGACTGGTTTACGTATTTTCTCAGGATTTCACTGTTTTCGGCGGAGCGCTTGGAGAGATGCACGCCCTTAAAATATCTAAAATCCAGGACCTCGCTCTAAAAACAGGAGCGCCCCTTATAGGAATAAACGATTCCGGAGGCGCGAGGATACAGGAGGGGGTTGACTCTCTTCACGGTTACGGGCAGATATTTTTCAGAAATTCGAGATCATCGGGAGTGATACCGCAGATAAGCGTAATCCTCGGGCCCTGTGCCGGCGGAGCTGTTTACAGTCCTGCGCTGACGGATTTTGTTTTTCTTGTCGAGGGAATCAGCAATATGTTTATAACAGGTCCCAAAGTTATAAAAGCAGTCACGGCGGAAGATGTTTCTTCGGAGGAGCTCGGAGGCGCCTACACCCACAATGCTTTGAGCGGAAACGGGCATTTTATCGCCAGCAGCGAAGAGGAATGCTTCGAAATGGTGAAAAAGCTTCTTGCGTTTATTCCGTCTAACAATATGGATGATCCGCCTTTTTACAATTCAGGGGACGACATCAACAGATCGGATATGTCTTTGAGGTATATTGTCCCGACAGAAGGAAAACAGTCATACGACGTCTTAGAGGTGATAAAAAAAATAGTGGACGACGGAGATTTCTTTGAAGTTCATCCGCTTTACGCGCAGAACATGGTGGTTGGTTTTGCCCGTATTGCGGGCATGTCCGTTGGAATTGTCGCGAACCAGCCGAAGGTTCTCGCCGGATGTCTCGATATTAATTCCTCGGATAAAGCCGCGAGATTCATCAGATTCTGCGACTCTTTCAACATTCCTCTGGTGACTTTCGTCGACACTCCTGGTTTTTTACCCGGAAAGGCACAGGAATTCGGCGGAATTATCAGGCATGGCGCGAAACTGCTATACGCGTATTCAGAAGCGACCGTGCCTAAGATAAACGTGACTCTGAGAAAATCATACGGAGGCGCTTCTGTGGCGATGTGCAACAAGGACCTCGGAGCCGATTTCGTTATGGCATGGCCTCAGGCTGAAATAGCGGTTATGGGCGCAGACGGCGCCGTAGACATAATTTTCAAAAAAGCCATAGACGCGGCGGCAGATCCTTCTCAAAAAAGAAAAGAGCTTATCGAAGAATACACTATAACGACGACGAATCCCTACGAAGCGGCGAAAAAAGGGCTCGTTGACATGGTGATTCTTCCTGAAGAGACGAGGCTCAGACTGGCGAGCGCTCTTTCGATACTCGCGACTAAGCAGGACTCGCTCCCGCCGAAAAAACATGACAACATGCCTCTTTAGGAGAAAAGATGAAAGAGATAACCGAAGAAAAAACAGTTTTGATATTCGCAGCGCTTGCCGAGTATTTCAAAAACGAAAGAGTAGCCTGCAAGGTGCTTTCCATTAAACCAATTCACACAAGTGAGATAAATCTTTGGGGGATAACTCGCCGGCAGATTTTTATGGCTCAGAAATCTTCTCTCAAGAGAGGTTGGAAAAAATGAAGAGAAAATACGAAATAATTCACAAGGGCAAGAAATTCGAAGTGGAGGTCGAAGAGGTCACCTCTCCCGAACAGCAGAGAACTTCCGCGCAGATAAACAAACCTTTCATCCCTCCAATCCCGACAGCCAAACCGCCTGAATCAGCCCTAAAATCCGAAGCTCCTAAACAGAGCGTTTCAAGTGCGGATAAAACAGTAACTGCCCCGATGTCCGGAACAGTGCTTTCAATAGAAGTAAAGATCGGGGATGAAGTTAAAACAGGAGACCTTCTGCTTAAACTTGAGGCGATGAAAATGGAGACCGCCATTAACGCGACATCCGCCGGTAAAGTCTCGCAAATATACTGCTTAAAAAGCCAGAGCGTAACTGCCGGCGAACCTCTGATAGGATTGGAGTGAACATGCAGGTAAAAATTACTGAGACGGCTTTCAGAGACGCGCATCAATCGCTGATGGCGACGCGTTTCAAAACGGAAGATATGATACCTATTCTCGAAAAGATGGATCAAATGGGTTATTGGTCATTTGAAATGTGGGGAGGGGCGACTTTTGACACCGCGCTTAGGTATATCAAGCAGAGTCCATGGGACAGGATAAGGGAATTCAAAAAGATAGTTAAAAACACGCATCTGCAGATGCTTCTCAGAGGTCAGAATTTGGTGGGATACAGACACTACGGAGACGATATTCTCGAAAGATTCGTAAAAAAAGCGTTCGATCTCGGAATAGACGTCTTCAGGATATTCGATGCTCTGAACGATGTCAGAAACATGGAAAAAGCCATCGAGACAGCGAAAAAATGCGGAGCGATTGTTCAGGGAGCTGTAAATTACACAATAAGCCCCGTTCATACTCTCGATTCATTCGTGAACGTGGGCAAACAACTTAAAACCCTCGGCGTGGATATTATCTGCATAAAAGACATGGCAGGGCTGATATCCCCCACCGCGGCATACAATCTTGTCTCAAAAATGAAAAAAGAAATAAAACTTCCAGTATGTCTTCACAGCCACTGCAGCGCCGGATTGGCTCCCATAAGTTATTACGCCGCGGCTCAGGCAGGAGTGGATCACCTCGACACAGCTATATCGCCGCTTTCACAGGGCACCTCACAGCCCACGACTGAAAGCATAGTCGAAGCTCTGAGGGAAACAAACACACCCACGGCGGTCAAAGAAGAATATTTTCCAGAGCTTGTATCGTATTTCAATTCGATAAGGGAAAAATATTCCAGCTATTGGATCGACTTGGCTGAGAGAGTTGACGTAAGAGCTCTCATCTATCAGGTTCCGGGCGGAATGTTTTCTAATCTTGTCAGCCAGCTCGAAAAACAGGACGCCATGGATAAATTTGAAGATGTTCTCAAGGAGATTCCGAAAGTAAGAGAGGAGCTCGGGTGGGTTCCTCTTGTCACGCCGACGAGTCAAATAGTCGGGACTCAGGCGGCTATGAACGTCTTGCTGGGAGAGAGATACAAAGTGGTCATAAAAGAGGTCAAAGACCTCTGCAAGGGGTTTTACGGCAGAACACCCGCTCCGATAGATCCAAAAATAAAGAAACTCGCCATTGGAGACGAGAAAGTCATAACGGGAAGACCGGCTGAAGCCATAGGCAATGAGTGGGAAAAAATGAAAAAGGAAATTGAATCTATAACGCAGGAAGAAGAAGATATTCTTTCCTACGCTCTTTTTCCTCAGCCTGCACTGGATTATTTTGAATACAGAAAAAATCCCTTGCAGCAAAAAGAAAAATCTGAAAAGGACGCGAGAAATCTTTTCGTTCCTCAAAATCATCCTTCGAGGAAATTTGTCATATCTGTTGACGGAGAAGACTATGAAGTCGGAGTGACCGAAGTCGGTCATTACGCCTACGACGCCTATGAAGATTAGTGAAAAGGGAGACTTAAGTCTCCCTTTTTTAATTTGTCTCTTTGTATTTTTTTAATACTTCCAGAACGCTATCTATATCGAAAGCCGTGTGGTCCGCGTTTACCTGAAATCTTATGGTTTCGTCGCCTTTCGGGACGACAGGGTAGTTCAATCCTGTAGCGAGAACGCCGTTTTCTATGAGGAACTTGACGAGTTCAGCGGTTTTTTCGGTGTTTCTCACGAGAACGGGGACTATAGGATGATCGCTTACAATTATCTCGAAACCAAGATCCAGAAGGCCTTTCTCGAATTTTTTTGTCATGCTTCTCAAGTGATCGAGGATAGAGTCGCCCTGTTTTCCTTCGAGCATTTCCAGAACCCTAATCACGGCGGCGGCTTCCGACGCGGTTATGGGATTTGAATATATATACATTGGAGCCGTTTCTCTGAGGAAAGTGATTATGTTTGCGCTAGAAGTAACATATCCGCCGTTGACGCCAAAAGCTTTGCCAAGAGTCCCGATTAGGATGTCGACTTTGCCGCAATTCGTGTATTCTTCAGTGCCTCTGCCTGTTTTTCCGAAAGCTCCTACTCCGTGAGAATCGTCAACCACGAGGACTATGTTCTCTTCGAACTTGTCGTCGTGTTTTTTGACTATTTCGTTTATTTTGTCGAGAGGGGCGTAGTCTCCCCGCATGCTGAAAATTCCGTCGGTCACGACGATTATTCTTTTTGCTTTGCCCATGTAGCTTTTTATCTTTTCTTCAAGATCGCTGACGTCCAGGTGCTTGAAGATAGTCTTATCTTTAGGCCTTGAAAGTCTTACGGCGTTTATAATGCAGTTGTGGTTGAGTTCATCGCTTATGATTACAGTATCGGGAGTGACTAGAGGCGCAATTGTTCCCATGACAGTGACGTAAGCGGCGCTGAAAATCATGGCTTCTTCCCTGCCGTGAAACGCGGATAGTTTTTTCTCAAGATCCCTGTGCGGTTTAAGACTGCCGCTTATAAATCTCACAGCGCCAGGTCCGACTCCGAATTCTCTGACGGCTTTTTCTTCAGCTTCGACGATCTCTTCTCTAAGTGACATTCCGAGATAGGAATTGGAATTCATTTTTATGAACTCTTTGCCTTCAAAACCTTTCAAAAGGTATCTGGGGCCTTTTTCTCCCTGAGGTTTGATAACTTTTTCGATTATAAATTCTTTGCCTTTGGCTGTCCCTTTTTTTCTGAGATCAGATACGGAGCAATTGAGAATATTCCCTAATTTATTTATCGGCATTTTAGATTCCTCCGTTCACTTTTTTAGTTTAATTGACAGTTTTTCAATCATGTCATTGACCATGGCAGGCAGATCGTAATCGGGTTTCCAGTTCCATTCTTTCTTTGCCGCGCTGTCATCGAGGCTGTTTGGCCAGGAGTCCGCAATTGCCTGTTTCACTTCGTCTATTTCATACGAAACCTTGAACGAAGGAATGTGTTTTTTTATCTCACTTGTGAGAAGGTCGGGGTTGACGCTGAAAGCCGTGACGTTGAAAGCATTTCTGTGCTCGAGTTTTGAAGAGTCAGCTTCCATTACTTCGACCGTAGCTTTGAGGCAGTCGGGCATATACATCATGTCGAGAGTGGTATCCGGTTTGAGAAAGCAGGTGTATTTGCCGGTTTTGATGGCTTCGTAGAAAATCTCGACAGCGTAGTCAGTTGTGCCGCCGCCGGGAAGCGTTTCATAAGATATGATTCCGGGGTATCTGAGGCCTCTCGTGTCGACGCCGAATCTTTTATGATAATAGTCGCTTAAAAGTTCACCGGCCACTTTAGTCACGCCATACATCGTAGTCGCCCTCTGAATAGTGTCCTGAGGAGTTTTGTCTTTAGGAGTTTCCGGGCCGAAAGCGGCGATGGAACTTGGGACGAAAACCGAACAATTCTTTTCTCTGGCGATCTCGAGGACATTGTATAGTCCGTTTATATTGACTTCCCATGCGAGCTGAGGATTTTTTTCACCTGTGGCGGAAAGGACTGCGGCGAGATGATAGATTACGTTTATTTTGAATTTTTCAACTGTCGCGGCGAGCGCCGAGGAATTTCTGCAGTCCACGGTTTCAAAAGGACCGGATTCTTTCAGCTTTTCGCTTGGCTGAGTTCGGTGGATACCGGCGACAACATTTTCGTTCCCGTATTTTTCTCTCAGGAACATTGTCAATTCAGAGCCTATCTGACCTGCTGAACCTGTGACGAGTATTCTCTTCAAATTGCCTCCTTGATAATAATGGGATCAGAAAACGCTATACTACTTCATATTGACTTTTCAGTCAATCAGGCAAGAAAAAATTTTTTCTAGGGGCTGCTTTCGTAAAGAGAGTCGGCTATGGCTTTTTCCTGTGCCGCCTTTTCCGTTTCTCCCATGGCTTCATAGAGCGCAGCGAGAGCCAGATGCGCGCCCGGGAAACTGTAGTCTATATAAACGGCTTTTTTCAGAGATAAGAGGGCTTTTTCGTGATTTCCCGAGTATAAATGACAAAGGCCGAGGTTGTGGTGAGCCGCGGTGAAACCGGGTTCAATTTCAACGGCTTTTTCAAGAAGCGCTGTCGCCGTGTCGAGTTTGCCCGATTGCGCCCATATTAGAGCGTAGTTAAAATATAGCTCGTGGTTCTGGGGATTCAGGGATATTGCTTTTTCGTAGTTTTCGGCAGATTCTCGGATCAGTCCTTTTCTGTGGTAGATTCTCGCAAGGCCTGAATATACAGGTTCGGATGACCTGTCGTATGACAGGACAGAACTGTATAAAGACAGAGCGGAGTCTGTAAAGCCGGTGTTTTCGTATTTGACTCCGAGATTCACTCTGGCTTCAGTGAACCTTGGATTCAGAAGGATTGCTTTTTTCCAGTTTTCAACAGCGAGCGAATCTTTTCCGGTTATGGAATAAAGAACGGCTATATTGTTGTAAGTTCTTGCTTCGTTGGGATTTAACCTGATTTCTCTTTCATAGTAAGCCATCGCTGACGAGAAGTCTCCTTTTTTATAGGATATCAGTCCGAGATTCAGATTAGCTCTGGGATATCCGGGTTCTGCCATCAGGCATGCCGTAAATTCACCAAAGGCGTTTTCGTAGTCAGATTCGTTTAAACTTTTAAGGGCGAGGTTGAAATGGAGCATGGCTTCAGACGAGAAATTCTTTTTTATGAACCTGTAATTCGAAAAAGCCGAAAGTAAGAGAAAAAGTGCGAAAGAAAGAGAAACGGCGAGAAATTTTTTTTTCAAGACGTATTGAGCGACCGAAAGGGCGAAAAACGATCCGAAGATGGCGAAAAAAGGCAAAAGTGGCGCCCTGAGTCTGCTGAAGACGAAATAGACGATTATGGACGCTGAATAGGAAATAATGAGCATTGCAGGCACGAGAGCTTTTTTTCTCTTTTTAATTGCGGCAAGAACCAGTCCTGACAAGCCCATAGGTATTATTACTCCCGAGGGTATATACAGCATAAAGTTTTTCACAGGTCCAATTCTTTTGACGACAGCGGAAAGAAAAGTCCCTCTGGTGGCGAGATATATGTTCTGGTTGTTTGGTATTTCCAGCCCGTTGAAAAAATACAACGTCTTTTTCGTCAAAAGAGCCGTGAAAGAAAAAGGATGCTGCCTTATCTCATTGAGCGTTTTTTTGAACCAGAAATTCGAAGCTTCGGAAGGTTTAAGGTTTTTTCCGGTTTCTCTTTCTGCGAGGGCTATGTCGTCCCAATCGTCGCCGATTCCAGGAATTACTGCTGTCATTCCGTCCGATCCTATGTTGTTGCCTATGTAAAAAATTACGCCCCCTTGAGAAGATATCGGAACGAAATCATTTCCGACAAGAAAATTACGCAATGTGACCGGAACTACAGCGAGCAGAATGCCTGAGAGAATAACTGCCGCCGGCGTCAAAAATTTCTTTTTTTGAACCAGAGCGGCTGTCACGGTGAAAACCAACACGGGAACCAGAAAATTAGGCCTTGTGATAGACGTCAGCCCGAACAAGAAACCGGAAAGAAAATACATGGACTTTGATTTTTTTTCCATAGCTTTCATGAAAACAAAAACCGAAATGAGCATGAGAAACGTCAGTAGAGACGGCATCAGAAGTTCTCCGGCGTAATATACTGCAACTGAGCTTGTGATGCATAAAAGAAAAGCGGTCCAAGCCGCCGCTTTGCCGAAGATTTTTTTCGACGTTAAAAACACGAGAATTAGAGACAATACATTCAACAAAGCCTGAATTACCCGAGGCGCAGTGTAATTGTGGCCGAAAACAGCGTATATTGCCCCTAAAAAATACTGATACAGAGGAGCTTTGTGAAAAACTTCATTTCCGAAAAAGTTTCCTTTTGCGATTTGAGACGCGTAGCGGTCGAAATACAACGGATCCCCGAGAGGGTAAGAATAGAAAGGTTTTTTTGAGGACTGGAAGAAATAGATAAGATGAGCGGAAAAATAAAGGACAAGAATTAAGGTCAAAACTGCATTTTGCCAATTGAGTCTGATTTTAACTATGTCTGTCCTCCGGTGTTTCTTTCTTTGTATCTCTAGGCTAATATTCTTATTATGATATATAATTTTATCCTAATATTGAAGCATATTTCGGCGCCCAAAAACCGCACATGAAGGAATGAGAGGTTTCAATGATATATTCGAGAAATATAAGGTTTTCATCTTCGGAGGAGAGGCTGTCCAAACTGCTCGCGAAGAGGCTCGAAGAAGGAGCGGATAAAAAGATTATTGACGAAAAAATTTGGGACCTTTTCGGCGAAGAGTGGGCGGTTATGTTCACTGATCTGACGGGGTTTTCAAGAAAAGTGGAAAAATTCGGAATTGTCCATTTCCTTCAGACAATATACGAATCGGAAAGGCTTTTGGTTCCCGTAATAGAGGAATATGACGGGATTCTCATTAAAATGGAAGGCGACAGCATGCTCGTGATATTCCGAAATGTCCTTAAAGCGGTTGAATGCTCAAAGGCGATGCAGGAATGCCTCCGAGAATACAATAAGACGAGAGTTGAAGAAGAAAAAGTCCTTCTTTGCGTAGGTCTAGGATGGGGGAAGATTCTTAAAATAGGAGATTTTGATGTCTTTGGTTCTCCCGTGAACAGAGCGAGCAAGCTGGGAGAAGAAATCGCCGCTTCAGGAGAAGTTCTTTTGACAGGGGATGTTGTTTCAAAATGCGGAAAATATTTTTGTTTCGAGAAAAAGAAACTCAAAGAACAAAAGGAAGAACTCGGAGAAGTATATCTTTTGGACTGGCAGAGCGGATCGATTTCGCGGACTGAAGATAAAAGAGGGCAGGATTGATAAAAGTCCTTTTTGATGTGGTTCAGGACTATTACTGGCCTTCTTTCGAACCGATTTACAAAAATCTCGAAAAAGCGGAAAATTATTTGCTTGAGATTCGGGTTGGAAAAAATCAGGAAAGAAAACTAGGGTTCCTTCTTTTTTCGAAAAAAAGTGAGACCCAACAAAAATACATTGAAAGGGGATTTAAGATAACCGACCGCATAGACGGTTTTGACGCAGTAGTCTGCGGTGACACTTTGAAAAATCCCGAGAAATACGGAGATGCCGTCTTATGCGATGTCGATCACGGGCCGTGTTTTAAGACATTGAGATACAGAAATCTCCTCAAACAGACGAAGACAAGATATGTATGTTTTCTCGAAGGCGAATACAGGAGAAAAAGGTTCGAATATTACGGACTTGATAAAAAAGAGGAAATAAGAGTCATAGGACTTCCGAAACTTGATCCTTTCTTTGACGGAACTTTTGACAGAAAAAAAATCATTGAAGAAGCCGGACTCGACCCCTCGAAAAAAACAATCCTATACGCTCCCACTTACAAACCGACTTCGATATTCATCGTTTCGCCTTTTCTACCGGCTCTCGCCGATGAGTTCAATGTCATATACAAACTTCACCCTTACAGCTGGAGCGGGAAATACGCGCCTCGCTCTCAGCACAAGGCGGCACAAAAAGCAGCAGCTGAAAATAAATCTCTGTTTCTCGTCCCACAGAATATCCACAACATGATGAAATACATGTATGCCGCGGATGTCATGATAAGCGAGGCTTCAAGCGTTATTAACGAATTCCTTTCTCTGGGAAGGTGCGGCGTCATTGTAGACCTCGAACACGAAAAGCTCAGACATTCCGACGGAGAGCCGCTTTTAGACGAGGATCCGAAGAATTGGCTCTATGATTCTTTTGTTCACATAAGAAAGGGTGAGGAGCTCCAAGAGGCTGTCAGAACAGCTCTTGCGCCTTCCGATGAAAGAATAAAGAGCATCGAAAAGGACAAGAAATATATTTTTAAATACACAGACGGTTATTCTTCGGAAAGATTCAGAACCAGTCTCGAAGAGTTGCTTTCCCAAGGTAAAAAGGAGGTATGATGATCGCCGTGATTCTCGCCGCCGGGATGGGCAAGAGACTCAAGGATTTCACTGCGGACAACACTAAATGCATGGTGCTTCTGAACGGAAAACCAATAATAGATTACACTCTCGAAAACATATCAATTTTGGACCAAATAGAGAAAATCGTCATTGTGGCAGGATATAAAGCTGAAAATCTTAAAAATCATATTGGCGGCAGCTACAACGGCAAACCGGTCTTATTCGTAGAAAATCCCGATTATTATAAAACAAACAACATCTATTCTCTTTTTCTGGCGAAAGAATATCTTCTTTCAGATGATATTTTGCTTCTTGAAAGCGATGTGGTATTCGAAGTAAAAGCTCTTTCGGAATTGCTGTCGAAGCCTGAAGGCGATTTAGTCCTCGTCGCAAAATACAGATCATGGATGGATGGAACAGTCGTCAAACTCAACCCGGACAATGAAATTCAGAGTTTTATAGGCAAAAAGGATTTCGTCAATTCTGATATAGAGTATTATTACAAAACGGTGAACATATACAAATTTTCAAAAGAATTTTTATCAAACCACTACGTCCCTTTTCTCGAAGCCTACTGCAAATCCATTGGTCACAACGAATATTACGAACAGGTGCTGAGCCTGATAACTTTTCTCGACAAAAGCAGAATAAAAGCGGTTGTCCTGAACGAAAAGACAAAATGGTTTGAAATAGACGATCTTCAGGATCTTCGCACCGCGGAACTCCTTTTCGCGGGCGAAGATAAAATTTTGTCTTCTTTTAAAAAAATTTACGGGGGATTCTGGAAGTTTCCTGAAATTCTCGATTTCTGCTATCTTGTAAATCCTTTTTTCCCGCCGGACAGGATGAAAGAGGAATTTTCTGCCTATGCAGGAGAATTGACCACCCATTATCCCTCGGGTCTTGACGAACAGAATTCTCTCGCCTCAAGGCTTTTCAAAGTCTCGGATAAATATCTGACAGTCGGAAACGGAGCCTCCGAGATTATAAACGCAGTCGCGGAAAATTTCAAAAACAGAAAAACAGTTATAATTGAGCCTACGTTTGATGAATATACGAGAAGATTCTGCAATATAGAAAAGCTGTATTTAAAAAATTTCAACATATCAGGAAAAGACTTGCCCGCGTTAGTTGTTTCAAATGAAGTTTTCATCCTGATAAATCCGGACAACCCTACCGGGCGTTATTTCTCCGTCAGTGAAATACTGTCTTTGGCTCTTAAAATGAGAAAAGAGGGCAAATTTCTCGTCCTCGACGAATCATTTGTGGATTTTTCAGACGAAGGCGAAAAAAATTCTCTTCTACGCGACGAAGTTCTCGAAGATTTTCCGAACATGATTGTTGTCAAAAGCATAAGCAAATCATACGGCGTCCCGGGAGTCAGACTCGGCTTGGCGGCATGTTCTGACCCTCAAATAACCTCTTTTATTAAAAACTACGTTTCTGTTTGGAACGTAAATTCATTCGCGGAATTTTTTCTTCAGACTGCTGTAAAATACAAAGAAGAATACAGACTGGCATGTGAAAAAGTTTCAGTTGAAAGACGCTCTTTCATAAACAACCTCGAAAAACTCTCCTGGATAAAGCCTTATCCTTCTCAGGCTAACTACATATTCTGCTCTTTGGAGGGTGTTACAGCAAACCGTCTTGCCCAGAAACTTCTTTCAGATCACATGATTTTCATAAAAGACTGCACCGGAAAAGACGGAATAACAGGCGGAGAATTCGTAAGAATTGCCGTAAAAAAACCTGAAGAAAACGAAGTGTTGCTCAAAGCGCTGATCTCGGTGAAAGAGAAGGGCTTTTCTTGAGGAAAAGAGTGATTCTCTTCGGTAAAGGTTCTCTTGCCGTCAAAATCTGCGGGTATTTTTTGGAAAATCCCGGATTCGATTTATTGGGAGTGGTTCCGGTAATTCCTGAGCCGGAATGGACTGAGTCAATCTCCGCATGGTGCCGCTTGAAAAACGTATTTTGCGCCGCTTCCGGGCATTTTAATGATATATCCTTTGAAGACGGAACCGACCTCGGGCTTTCGGTTTTTTACGACAAGATTTTCCCAGAAGATTTCATAAAGAGATTCAGAAAAATGCTCAATATACATCCGGGCTCTCTGCCGGAATACAGAGGTCTTAATCCTGTAAACTGGGCGCTCAAAAACAACGAAAAATTTCACGGTGTAACCATACACGAAGTAACGGATGAAATAGATTCCGGTCCTGTCGTATCGCAGGTCAAATTCAGCATATATCCTCAAATCGAGGAAGTCGAAGATGTATATAAAAAGTGTCTTGACTACGGTTGGCTTTTATTTTTGCACACAATAGGGATAATTGACGGCATCGAACCCGTTCCGCAGGATTTATCAAAAACAGGATATCACAGCGCCGAAGACAGGATTAGACTCGGCGAAAGAGCCGATTTTACAAGGGAAATATGGAAACAAAAAGGAGAGAAAAATTGAAATACTGCGTAATATCTGATGATGTAAAACTTGGTAAAGACGTAAAAATATTCAATTTCGTCAATTTATACGGATGTGAAATAGGCGACGGAACAAAAATAGGAGCATTCGTCGAGATACAAAAAAACGCGAAAGTAGGCAGAAACTGCAAAATTTCCAGCCATTCTTTTATATGCGAGGGAGTCATCATAGAAGACGGATGCTTTATCGGACACGGAGTGACTTTCATAAACGACAAGTTACCAAAATCCGTGAATACTGACGGAAGTGTTAAAACGGACAGGGACTGGATCTGTGTCTCAACTTATGTCCGAAAAGAAGCTTCTATAGGAAGCGGAGCGACAATTATGTGCGGGGTTACCATAGGGGAAAATTCAACGGTTGGAGCCGGAGCCGTCGTCACGAAAGATGTCCCCCAAAATTCCGTGGTAGCGGGCGTTCCCGCCCGGGTTATCGGTAAAAAATGAGTATAGAATTTTCAGACGCTCGGTGTCTTGAAAATGCCGTAAAATTCATTTTCGTCAATTATTTTCACTCCTAACTTCTTTGCTTTTTCGAATTTCGAACCGAAAGATTCACCGGCGAGAAGATAATCGGTTTTTTGACTGACGGAGTCCGATACACTTCCTCCGTTTTTCTCAATAATCTCTATAAATTTTCCGCGAGGCAGGGAGAGAGTTCCCGTGATGACGAAAATCTTCCCTTTAAACGCGGTTCCTGCGTGAGTTGATCTTAATCCGCTTAAACGGACTCCTGCTTTTTTCATTTTTTCGATCATTTCTTTTGTCCCTTTGAGAGAGAAATAATCCACAATCGATTCTGCCACGACAGGTCCTATATCTTCGATGCCGGTTAAAACTTCGGCGGAGGCAGAAGACAGGTCATCTACGGAACTGTAGATTTCAGACAGGGTTTTTGCGGTTTTGACGCCAATGTTGGGTATGCCGAAAGCGTAGAAAATTTTATTGAGAGGGTTGTTCTTGCTTTTTTCTATTGAGAATATAATGTTTTGAGCGGATTTTTCTCCCATTCTTTCAAGATTCGACAGGTCTGCAGCAGAGAGGCTATAAAGGTCTCCAGGATCGCAAACCATGTCATTGTCGACGAGCTTTTGGGCGAGCTTATCGCCGAAACCCGTTATATCCATTGCTCCTCTCGATGTGAAATGAAGGATTTTGGCTTTCAGCTGAGCCGGACAGGCAGGCGAAATGCATCTGTAGGCGGTTTCGCCCTCGTAGTGAACTACAGGACTGCCGCAGACAGGGCATTTATCGGGCATTTTGAATTTTTCTGATCTGCCGGCGTGCTTCAGAACGCTGACGACTTTCGGAATTATTTCGCCTCCTTTCTCTATCAAAACATCGTCGCCTTTTCTGACATCGAGCCTTTGAATTTCATCGGCGTTATATAGAGAAGCTCTTGATATCGTAGACCCTTTCAGTTTTACAGGTTCCATTACTGCGACAGGAGTCAGAAATCCGGTCCTGCCTACCTGAATTGAAATGTCAATAATTCTAGTCATTGCTCTTTGGGTGGGAAATTTGTAGGCAATAGCCCATTTCGGAGACCGCATGGTCTGCCCCAGAATTTCTCTGAATTCCATGTCGTCCACTTTTATAACAAGCCCGTCCACCGCGTAATCAAGCTCGTGTCTTTTTTTCTCCCATTTCCCGCATTCTTCGAGAAGGTCTTCGGTTGTCGTTATTTTCACGGGGGGATAAAAAACCGGCAGACCGCATTCGTGAAGTTTTGCCACGGCAAGAGAATGTTTTTTCCATGCCTTGCCTATTATTGTGTGGAACATGATGTCAAGGTTTCTCGAGGCGACAACTGAAGGGTCGAGGTTTTTGAGAGAACCCGCAGCGGCATTTCGCGTATTGGCGAAAAGTTCCTGATTTTTTGCGGCTCTCTCTCTATTTATCTTTTCAAGGACCTGCAGTTTCATATAGACTTCGCCTCGGACCAGAATTTCTCCCATGGATTCAGCGCATTTTTTCAGTCTCAGAGGCAGTGGTCTTACTGTCTTGAGATTTTCGGAGATATCATCTCCTTCAAGGCCGTCTCCGCGAGTCAAGCCCGACGAGAAAATTCCTTCTCTGTAAGTGACTGAGACAGCCACTCCGTCAATTTTAGGCTCAACGACGTATTCTATTCTTTCAATTTTCAATGAATCCCTGAGTTTTCTGTCGAAATCTTTTATTTCTTCGTAGCTGTATGTATTGTCCAGGGACAACATTTGAATTTTATGCCGGGCTGTCCTGAATCCGCCGGTCAGTTTTTCTCCTATACGCTGAGTCGGAGAATCAGCCGTTACAAGCTCAGGATGCTCATTCTCGATTTTTTTAAGCTTTTCAAAGAGTTTGTCGTATTCTTCGTCGGTTATAACAGGTTTGTCCAGGACGTAATACTCGTAATCTCTCTGCCTGATCTTTTCTTTCAGCTCATCGATTTCAGAGAGAATGTCTTTCAGAATTTGACTGCTTTCAGTATCTTTAGACTGCCGCATTCTTCAATTTTCAGGTCAATGAAATCGAGCATGAATTTTTTGATAGTGTCAATATCATATCTGCAGAAAACTTCCCCTGTGTAGGGGGGAGAACACGCAATTCTGCCGAACTGGATTTCTTCCGCTTCATCCCACCATGCCGGTTTGTAATCGTCGGAAGGAACAGTGAATAGGGCAAGACCTTTTTCCTGCAGAGTGCTGCCGACCGAGTATATGAAGGATTTCGCTTCGTCGGGCATCATACCTGATAAAACTCCGAAAAATGTTATGACATTGAAAAGTTCTGAATGTCCGAAAGGGGACGATAGAAGACTTCCGTATCTCAAATCATGAAAAGAAGAGAATTTTTTGCAGGTCTCTATGTTGTTGAGATCCATGTCGAGAGCTGTGACCTTAAAACCGAGGTCTGTATAAGCGTTCAGCCTTTTTGGGCATGGATTTATCTCCAGGAGAAGACTCCCTTTTTGGGGGTAAGGTTTTAATAACTCTTTTAGTTCGAACATAGGGTTAAGTTTGTGTGTTCACTGACTATTAAAACATGCTATACTTCCGCTGGCAATATTAAAGGTGTTAGTTTTTAGCTGAATCAAGGAGCGATAAATGTTTTTATTGTTTGTTCTCACGTTGCTGAGTTATACCCATGAATATTCTGTCGAGGTGAATTTCGATGCTTCAAAGATATCTTTTGGAAAGATCGGCGAATACTCTCTAATATTTTCTCCGGAAATGGAAATGTTCGGCAGGACATCTGAACCTGCCCTTCCTGCCAAGTGCGTTCAGATACTTTTGCCTTTTGACGCCAGAGTTTTGAGCGTCTCATCTTCGGTATCAAGTATGTCAACTGTCGGCTCAGCCCAGATACCCCTGCCCGCACTGCCCCCCTCGCCGATAGGCATGAGAGGAGATGTTGTTTGGAACCGAAATATTTCTGTCTATGAAGGAGAAGACCTCTACCCTGGAGAAGCTCTTCAATGGTGGCATTTGGGAAATCAGTCCGGTTTTAAGATACTCAGCGTTTTTCTAACGCCCTGTCAATGGAATCCGTTGACAAAGGAAATCGGGATATACGACAAAGTATATCTGGACATAGAATACGAAAGAACTGGAGAAGCAATTTTTAACACTCCACTGAGAAACCTTCTCCACAGAAAATCTGTGGAAGCATCGGTTTTCAACGCGCAAATGGTCGAGAGCTGGGCTCCTCCGGTCACTGAAGGCAACGCCGATTACCTCGTTATTGCCCCGTCGAGTCTTCTAAACTCAGCGGCGATGGATTCTCTTTTGGCTTTGAGGACGGCAAAAGGACTTATCTGCGACACTGCATCTAAAGAGAGGATAAGCGCCACCGTAGCGGGTATTGACCTTCCGGAAAAAATAAGAAACTACATAATTCAAAGGTATTCAGCAGACGGCATTTCTTATGTTCTGCTTGTCGGCGACAAAAACAACCTTCAACCGAGAGAACTTTTCATCGCATGTTACGACACAAACGGCGCATTTTACGACGACAGCGCTCCGGTGGATCTTTACTTTGCAGATCTCGACGGAGACTGGAATTTCACAGCCGACAACAGATTAGGCCAGCCGAACGACAGTCTCGATTTGTATGCGGATGTTTTCGTTGGCAGGCTCGTCGTCGGTTCTGCCGCGGAATTAAGTGTTAATGTCGGAAAAATCTGTCAATACGAGCAAAATCCCCCTCAGGGAGAGTGGAGAACGAGAAGCCTTCTCGCTGGAGCCGTTCTCTTTGATAATCAATACTACACTATAACGGGTGAAGCAGTGTGCGAATCAATCGCCGACCATCTGCCTTCCGGATGGCATCACGTGAAAATGTATGAAACTCTCTACGGAAATTCTCCGGCGGGAGCTATAGATTCTGTCAACGAAGGAGTGGCTTGGACACACTGGGCGGGGCACGGAAACAGAAGCGGTGTCTATTGGTATAATTCCTACACAATCAGAATGCTGCACGTCAATGACATAGTTAATATGACAAACGGCGGAAAGCTTGCTGTTCACACATCCATAGCATGCATGTCGGGAGCCTATCACAAAGGAACCTGCGCCGCTGTCGCTTTGCTGAACAGGCAGGGCGGCGGAGGAATTGTCAGCGCTTTCAACACGAGCTACGGCTGGGAAGGAATACTCCCTGCGATGGGTCCCAGCGAATATATGGACGTCTGGTTTGCCCAAGCTGTTTTTGACAGCTCTATGTTCATTCTTGGACCGGCTTTTTACGCGTCGAAAAACAGACTGATCCCTCTTTGGGACAAAAACTATTACGGAGGTTACGACAGAAACCTTTACACTCTTTTGAACAGGACATATTTCGGCGATCCCGCCCTGAATTTTGTCGGGAGTTCGTCGGCAGTTGAAGAAGAGACGTCAGGCGAAATACATGAAAATATAGGCTCGGTTTATCTTTCGGGAAATACGCTTGTCGCGCTGTCGGAGGCGCCTTCAATCCTGGAGATATTCGACGCTTCCGGCAGAAAAATTTTATCCGGCGCTATCGAAGGACGATTTGTTTTCGACATGAGCCTGAAACCTTCAGGAATATATTTCTGTGTTCTCAGCTCTGGACTCATTAATCAGAAGGAAAGAATCTTTTTAGTAAAATGAGAAAAACATGAAAAAAGAACTGACACCCCTTTTTATATTCTTTTTCCTGTTTTCATGCGGAAATGGCTACAGACCTCATGCTTTCGGTCCCAGAGACATGGTGGAGGTTGTCACCGACACTTTGACTTGGCGGATTTGTTCAGGAGCGGTTAAGGAAGCTCTTTGGGACACTCGTTATTATCCGTCTTTCGAGCATGTCTTCGACATAGAATACGTCAGCCCGGAAAATTTCTGGGAAAAAAGGACCGATTACTGGAGAAGGCACAATATTCTTTTCATAGTAACTCCTGAGAACAGAGAAGTCATGAAAGAGATAGTAAAAGACAGATTTGATACTGCAGAAGACATCCAGCATAAAAAAGATGTCTGGGCTTCTCCGCAAATTGTGTTAATTATAGAAAAAAACACTGATGAATTGTCAAAATTCATAGAAGAAAACTCAGACGATATTTTTGGTTTGTTTTTTGGAGCTGTCTCCGAGAGAATCGAGTTCATGCTCTACTCAGGAGGGTATCAGGAAAAGCTCTCTTTGGCTCTAAAAGCGGGCTACGGATTCGATATAAAAATGCCTTATTATTATGTCGTTGCGGATTCACAGGGATCCGTCGGCAACGGCCATGTCATATCTGTCCAGCACATGAGAAGCGGGACCGACAACGCTTTAAGCCGTTACGTTACTCTGTTCTGGTTCGAAACTCCGGAAAAAATCGAACTTTCAGGCGAAGCCTTCAAAATTTTGAGAGATACTTTTTCGTCGGTTTATTTCAGAGGCGATTATTGTATCGTCGAAGATTCCGGAAGTGATGAAATAGGTCGGTGGTTCGAAGGATTATGGCAGAACAGCGAAAAAGGCATAGGGGGTCCATTTAAAACTTGGACAGTCTCGGAAGGCGGCAGAACTTTCCTGATAGACGTGCATTTGTTTGCCCCGGGGAATAAGAAGTCTTTTTATCTCGAAGAGTTGAGACAAATCGCTAAAACTTTCAAAATGATGTCATAGGAGGCTAGATGGCTGATAAATCAACGAGCCCTGAGATCATCAAGCTTCAGAAAAAGTTTGATTCAGAGCCTGATTCGCTGATTTTTGCGAGGCTCGCTGACGCTTATCTTTCCGAAAATTTAAGTGAAACAGCCCTCGAAATAGCTAAAAAAGGCGTTTTAAGGCATCCTGATTACATATCCGGACTGATGATCCTCGGCAAGTGCTACGAAAAATGCGGAGATGAAAACAAAGCCTTGGATACTTACTTAAGTGTTTTGGAAAAAGACAGAGAAAATCTTCTCGCTCTGCAGAAAGTAGGCAAAGGCGCTTATAAAACAGGAAGATATGAAAAAGCCCTCGACTCATATAAAAAACTTCTCGAGCTGACTCCTTTCGACGACAGCCTCCAGCAGATTGTGGACGAAATAGAAGACATAGTTAAAAAGAAGAGTGTAAGAGAACAGATGAAGACACAGATGGAAAAAGCTGATCAAGAAAAGCAGGATGGGAAAAAAGAAGAAGCCGAAGACGATTCGGAGATTTTTGCGAGTGCTATGACAGGAGAAGAGGAAAAAGAAACCACACTCGACATTGATCTCCCCATAGAGAAGACAATCCAGATAGACGAGATTTTCGGCAAAGACGAAGAAGAAGATGAGAAGCCTTCTGGACTGCCTGGAGATTCTGT
>JAFGIG010000058.1 GCA_016929715.1 Caldifarciminota bacterium | reverse complement strand
GTGACAAAAAGGCTTCAGGACAAACTCGGTTTTTCTTATTCCGTCCAGGACTGGCTTATTTTGAATAAAAGCCTTTTCGCCGCATTGAAACTCGAGAAAATCGCAATGACGCTGATTTTGTTCATGATAATACTCGTCGCCGCCTTCAACATAGTTTCGACGCTCATTATGATAGTAATACAGAAAACGCGCGAAATCGGAATTCTCAGGTCAATAGGGATGACGCGATTCGACGTCATGAAAATTTTCATTCTACAGGGTTCCATCATGGGTTTTACGGGAACTGTGCTCGGCATAGCCGTCGGCCTCGCTATATGTTTTGCCCTCGGCAGATATGAATTCCCGATTGACACAGATGTATATGTGATATCTTCCCTTCCGATAACAGTGAACCCGATAGATGTCCTCGTAATTTCTCTTTGTTCTCTCGGAATCTCTTTTGTCTCGTCTGTTTATCCCGCTTACAGGGCGTCGAGGCTTATGCCTGTGGAGGCATTGCGCTATGAATAATATAATAATCAAAACCCAAAACATTGTGAAGAATTTCGAAAGCGGGAATGATACTGTTCGAGTTCTCGGAGGCGTGGATTTTGAACTGTCAAAAGGCGAAATTGTCGCAGTTGAGGGACCTTCAGGAAGCGGAAAGACGACATTTCTGCATATAATAGGAGCTCTTGAGAGGCCGACTTCAGGGGATGTGTTTTTATCTGGGAAAGACCTCCGGCACCAAAACGACAGAGATCTGTCGAGAATGAGAAACAAAACTGTAGGGTTTGTCTTTCAGTTTCACAATCTTTTCTCAGAACTTTCAGCCCTTGAAAACGTCATGATTCCTATGCTCGTTTCCGGAATACAAAAAGCTAAAGCGAGGGACAGAGCTCGGGAGATACTATCGAATGTGGGGCTCTCGGGAAGACTTTCCCATCATCCTTCCCAGCTTTCGGGCGGAGAAAAACAGAGAGTCGCCATCGCGAGAGCTGTAGCCAATAGTCCTAAAGTCGTTCTGGCCGATGAACCGACCGGCAATCTCGACCTAAACACCGCCAGGACGGTATTGGATATGTTTCTCAATCTTGCAAGAAATGACGCCTGCGGCGTCGTTATTGTCACCCACAATACAGTCGTCAGTTCGGCTTGTGACAGGACGCTCAGGTTAAAGGGCGGGGTTTTAGTCTAATTGGCAAAAATATCCCCTGAAGACCTGAAAAAAAAATCGGGCGATTTCGTAGAAATAGTAAGGAAACGGGCACCTTCCTGGTTCAAGGCTGACGAAAGGAAAGTGACTTTCAGCACAAGGGTGAGGCTTGCAAGAAATTTCAGCTTCAGGGAAACAGGACAAGACAGGCACATGAAAACCGCGGAAATTGTCGCTGAAGCTCTCGCGGGAGATGCATTTTCAGCTGTCCCGCTTTGGCTTCTTTTGCCCAATGAAAGGAAAATACTCGCGGAAAGACACTTATATAATTCGCCCGTTTCTTTCGGGATGTTCCTTTTTATCTCGCCGGATGAGAAAATATCAGTTTTGACAAATGACGAAGACGATGTGAGGATACAGGTCTTTTCCCTGCCGGGAGAAAGCGGAGAAGGTCTGTCAGAGGCGAAGAAATTGAGCGGCAGAATTGAAGATCTTTCTTCTTATGCGAGGTTTCCCGGCGGCGGGTATGACACGACATGCGAGTCAAACAAGGGGACCGGCATGAGATATTCCAATCTTATACACTCTCCATGTGTATTTCTGTCCGGACAGGAGCAAAAAATAATTCGCGCGGTTAAAGCATGCGGGTTGACATTCAGGGGAATATTCGGAGAGGGGACGAAAGCCGCGGGATCGTTTTGCCAGATATCCAATAGAAAAGCCGAAGAAGAAGAAGAGAAACTCATTTCCGACGTAAATTATTTTACGGAGTGCCTGGCCGAAAATGAACTGTTTGCCAGAGAAAATTTTGTGATATACAATAAGAAAGAGATTGAGGACTATCTGAGAAACGGATTTGAATCCGTTGGGAAAAAGAGTGTCGCTTCTCTTGGTTTCTCCGAGGGCGCCTATGTCTCATCCCTGTTGAGGCTGGGGTTTGATTTGGGCATTGAGGAGAGGTTTTCGGAAGAGACTGTATCTGACCTCTTCTTCCTTTTGAGGAAAAGCCACAGGGATGCTATAATAAAAGATCATGAAACAAAAGGGTATATAAGCCTTTTAGAGTTTATTAAACTGATAGCGGGAAGGGTATGAACAGCGAAAATTTCACTCTCAGATACAGAAAAATAATTATGTCGGCGCAGAAGAATTCGAGACTGCACAAAAGAGGTTATTACACTACTCTCGATATTCTCTATGCCATTTTGACGGAAACCAACTGTTTTGCCGTTAAAATTTTTCAAAAGCTAGGAGTGGACATTTCGCTGATGAAAAAGATAATTGCCGCCAAAATATTCAAAAATGACTATTATAAAGAGACGCCGAGATATCCGCCGAATTTCAAAGATCCCGTGCCGACTATAGAAGTGGAAAGCGTTATACAAGGCTCGATGAAGAAAGCTGAAGAACTTTCGCACATGTTTATAGGAACCGAGCATTTGATACTTTCCGTCCTCGACAATATACATTCCGCCGCGGGGGAGATTATGAAATCCCTCGATATAACATACGTCCAGTTCAATGCCGGCCTCCAGAACCTGATAGAGGAAAGCGATTTTGCGGTCAAGGAAGACGACAAGAGAAAAATCGGAAGACCCCGGGAAAACATCGACGACGAGGAAGAGGACAAATTCGCCCTCGAGGATTTCTGCAGGGATCTCTCAGGTCTTGCCGAAGAAGGCAAACTTGACCCGATAATCGGAAGAGACAAAGAAATAGAAAGAGTTGTTCAGGTGCTTTCGAGAAGGAGAAAAAACAACCCTGTTCTGATAGGGGAAGCGGGTGTAGGTAAAACCGCCATTGTCGAAGGGTTGGCGCAGAAAGTTGTCCAGGGACAAGCGCCTCCTTCATTGATAGGTAAGAAATTTTATCAGCTCAATCTCGCTTCGGTTGTGGCAGGGACAAAATACAGAGGTCAGTTCGAAAGCAGGATGAAATCTATTATTGAGACAATAAAAAACAGGGACGATATAGTTCTTTTTATTGACGAACTGCACACCATAGTGGGAGCCGGTTCAGCTGAAGGTTCGCTTGACGCATCGCATATATTAAAACCGTCGCTTGCGAGAGGTGAAATAAAATGCATAGGAGCGACAACGGTTGCAGAATACCACAGGCATGTTGAAAAAGACGGGTCGCTCAAGAGAAGATTTCAGCCGATTCTCGTCGAATCCCCGGGAATATCCGAAGCGATAAACATATTAAAAGGCCTCAAGGAGAAATACGAGGACCATCACGGCATTCATTACGAGGAGAGCGCGCTGAAAGCAGCCGTAATACTTGCAGACAGATACATAACCGACAGACAGCTTCCGGACAAAGCAATAGACGTAATCGACGAGACCGGCGCGAGAGTCAAGCTGTCGGCGATACCGCCTTATCCGCATCTTGAAGAAGACGAAGTCCGCCTTAAAAAAATCCTCGAGTCAAAAATAAAAGCAGTCTCTGAACAGCAATATGAAAATGCCGCGGAACTCAGGGACAGAGAAGCCAAGATAAGGGCTGAAATTGACAAAAAGCAGAAGGAATGGCTGAAGATGTCCGACAAAGTAACGCCTGTTGTAACGGAAGAAGACATAAGGGAAGTAGTGAGCATGTGGACGAATGTGCCGATTCAGAGGCTTCAGGAGAAAGAGCAGGACAAACTCATCAACCTCGAAGGGATGCTCGGAGCAAAAGTCATCAGCCAGGCTGAAGCCATAAAGGCAGTCAGCAGAGCCATAAGAAGGGGAAGAATGGGTCTCAAAGACCCGAAAAGGCCTCTCGGATCGTTTCTTTTCCTCGGACCGACAGGTGTCGGGAAAACCGAACTCGCCAAATCTCTCGCTGAAATCTTATTCGGCAGTAAAAGCAATCTCATCAGACTTGACATGAGCGAATACATGGAAAAGTATTCCGTTTCAAGACTGATAGGATCGCCTCCCGGTTACATCGGTTACGGAGAGCAAAATCCCGTTATAGAGGAAATCCGCGTCAAACCTTATTCCGTAGTTCTTTTCGACGAAATTGAAAAAGCCCATATCGACGTTTTGAACATATTGCTTCAGCTTCTTGAGGAGGGAGAAATAACAGACAGCCTCGGAAGAAAAATCAGTTTCAGGCACTGCGTCATAATAATGACTTCAAATATCGGGACAAAGGATATAACAAGATCGAAACCTCTGGGTTTCGGTTCCACTCCCGAAAATATTGATTACGGCAAAATGAAAGACAACATATTGTCGGAACTCAAGAGAATGATAAACCCTGAGATAATCAACAGAATCGATGAAGTCGTTGTATTCAGAAGACTTACAAGAGAGGACATGAAAAAGATTGTAGATCTGGTCTTTGAAGAAGTCCGGGACAGGATAAAGGAAAAAGAAATCGAGATAGAACTCTCCGAAGGCGCGAAAGAACTGCTCGTCGAAGAAGGATACGACCCTTCATACGGAGCAAGGCCGCTGAGAAGGGTTTTCAGGAGATACGTCGAAGATCCTCTCGTCGAAGAATTCCTTCAGGGATCAGTGAAAATAAATGACAGCGTATTGATAGAAAGATCCGGGCAAGAACTCAGATTTGTCGTGAAAAACGTCAAGGATCCCAAAGATATGCTCAATATACCGGATCAAAAGGATGGAGACTTCTTCTCTGAAACGGGAGATGTTCCCGCCGACGGATAGGATTTTCTAAAAAAATATTTATGTCAGGAGTGATAAAAAAACTATGAGGATTATATTGACTGCCGGGATTTTAATTCCCTCAATTTTATTCTCCCTTCCCGTCTCTGAGATAAAAGTTACGGGAAACGAAAGATCTGCACGCGAACAGATTATTCAGATGTCAGGTTTGTATGAGGACATGGAATTTTCTTCTTACGTTTCGGCTATGACAATTAAAAATCTTTTTGCGACTGATCTTTTCAGCGATGTATCTGTTGATACGTCGCATATAGGACAGGAAGGCATTATCCTGACTGTCAATGTCACCGAGTATCCCGTTCTCGATTCGCTTGTTCTGACAGGCTGCGGAAAAATATCCGAAACCGACATCAGAAAATGGCTTATGCACGGTTCTGCCGATTCGACTGTTTTGAGAGGCTGGGCAGACGGACCATTTAAGGGTAGAACCGTTACTCCGAGAAAGTTGTCTCTCTGGAGAAATTTCATACTTAATATCTATGAGAGAGAAGGCTACATAGGGACAAGAGTTGAAATCGATCAGGGGCAGGCGGAC
The DNA here is from genome assembly GCA_016929715.1 of Caldifarciminota bacterium. Taxonomy (GTDB): domain Bacteria; phylum SDB-A; class SDB-A; order SDB-A; family SDB-A; genus JAFGIG01. The sequence goes on along the minus strand of JAFGIG010000058.1, from coordinate 6,137 downwards.
TCTAAAAACAGAGTCGCCGTGAGAATGCAGATTTTCGAAGGCAGGAAAATAACCGTCGCGTCCATATTTTTAAGAGGCCTCTATTCTTTGGAACCCGAAGACGTAAAATCGAGGATGCGGAATAAAGAATGGGGTTTTTACGGATGGAGCGGATTTAGCGGTTTTTACAGATTCGGCTTTTTCAGAAAAGGAGGATTCAATCAGAACACTTTTGAATCCGAAGACATCGAATCAATCGAGAGGGTTCTTCAGAGCAAAGGCTTCCCCGACGCCGCGGTTGACAGTTTTAGGTATTACTTCAATGAAGATTCCAGTCTCATTTCAATAGACGTTTTCATCTCTCAGGGCGAAGAAAAGAAATTCGGAACCACTTCTTTCGAAGGATCTTCCTTTTTCGACGAAGAATATCTCAGAAAATATGTGTCCTACGAAGAAGGAAGACCTTTTGACATTGAGAAAATTGAAAAGACACAGCGTCTTTTTAGCGAGTTATATGCAGACAGCGGTTTCTTATACGTTCAGCTGGAACCCATACAGCTGAGACGCGACACTTTTGTTGACATAAAATGGCAGTTGAGAGAAGGTCCCAGAGTCAAGATAAGACTGGTCGAGATAATCGGAAACAACAGGACGAGAGACAGGGTTATAAGAAGGGAAGTCACTCAGATGCCCGGGGATTACTTCTCCCTTTCCTCCCTCAGGATGACCTCGCAGAAAGTTTTCAATCTCGGGTTTTTCGACAATATAATCCCCGACATATCTCCCGTAGAAACTTCCGGCGACAGCATCTCCTACATCGATCTCATACTTGAAGTTTTTGAAAAAAGAGCAGGAGAGATTAGAGGAGGCGCGACTTATTCTCATTACGGAGGAGTTGGGGCATACGCGAAATTCGCCGTTCCGAACCTTCTCGGAAAAGGAGAGTCTTTCGACCTTCAGTTCGACATAAACTCTAAAATGTGGAATTTCGACATCGGATATTTTGAACCCTGGATATTCGGAACAAACTGGGCCGGCGGCGTGAGATTTTTCGCCACAACATACGACATGGACAATTACAGATACAGAAAAGAAGGCTTTCAGATAAACACAGCGAGACAGCTTCCTTGGATTGATTTTTCAAAAATTTACGATTCATACACTATAGAGAGGGTCGAAGTTGACATATTCGACCCTGAAAACGCGAGCGATTATCTTAAATCCCAAGAAGGTCTTAAATACATAAGCAAGTTCGGAATTACATTTGTCAGAGATTCCAGAGACAAGTATTTCAATACTCTGAGAGGAACTTATTTTTCGCTTGCGACGAATTTGACCGGCGGATTTCTTCAGGGAGACGTCAATTTCAGGGAGCATGTCTTGGAATTCAAGTATTTCGTCCCTGTCACGCAAAAAATACCGGGCTCGAACTTCCCTTCTACATCCCTTATGTTCAGGAACAAAACGGGAGTTATATCTGATTTCTATTCAACAGGAAGCGCCGACGTCCCGGTATATGAACTCTACAGGCTCGGAGGAGTCGGCAACTGGGGAATAAGAGGATACGACGATTACAGCATAGGTCCTGTCAGGGAAGGAGACGTCACAGGAGGAGCGACTGCTGTTCTTTTTAACGCGCAGTATTCCGTCCACATCGGTGACATGGCGAATATTTCAGTTTTCGCCGACGCCGGAAACGTATGGCCCGAACCGTATTCGATCGAAGGCTCGAGAAACTTTTCGGACCTATATAAGAGCGCAGGAGCTGGTTTCAGGATAAGCATACCGATGCTCGGCGTCATCGGCATAGATTACGCATACGGTTTTTCGACAGGACAATGGAAACCGCATGTCCAGTTCGGAACAAACTTTTGAACAAGGGGCGCTTGGATGAAAAAAATCCTAATTAGCTTGTTTCTTCTTTCCGCCGCGGGAAGCATGCTGGCGGGAGATATCGGATACGTCGATATCGAAAGAGTTTTCAGGGAATATTCCGGCATGAACGACCTGAGGTCACAGCTTCAGATTCTCGAGAGCAACTGGACAAACGAAGCCGAAAGCAGAAAAAGGGAATGGCTGACACTTCAGTCCGAACTCCAAACCGAAGCGGTCACTCTATCGGAAGAGGAGATTTCACGGAGAAAAGACGCAATAAATCTGAAGAGAAACGAATACGAATCTTTCGTTCAGGCTGTTTGGGGGGAAAACGGTCTTTTGAAAAAAAAGACCGAAGAACTCACAGAATCTCCCGTCGCCCAGATAAACAAGACTATTATGGAAGTCGCTGAAATCAAAAATGTGTCGCTGGTTCTGGACGTATCGTCCGGAGTGATACTTTTCGCAGAGGCGGGGCTTGACATGACATCTGAGGTCCTCGCGAGGCTGAACGCAGAATACGTGACGGTTGTCGACACCACAGAACCGGAAAAGATAAAGCTCGCCTTCCTGTCAGTTGCCGCCTTGACAGCAGACGCAAGAGCATCAGGTGTGGCGCAGACAGCTTCTTCTTTTATAAACTCTGCCCTGTCGAAGATAACTTCCGTCGAAATGTCTAAAAGCGAAGACGTTTCTCAGGGGATGACTCAAAACGGAATAACCGCCATAGAGACGGTATCCGAGTCTCAGCTCTCTGCTCTGGCTTCGTTCCTCGGAGTCGAATACATAGTCAGAGGACAGATAACTCAGACAGGAGAGCAGTTCAACCTCAAGCTGTTTCTTTTTTCAGCTTCGCTTTACAGGGAATTTTTAGCCGTGGAGGAGAATTTCGAAAGGACGGAAAACCTCGAAAAAGCCGTTGAAAATCTCGTCTCCGACATAGCCACCGAGCTCTGAGAGGTCAGGCTATATGAGACTCGCCCAAGCCGCTGAAATAGCAGGCGCGTCGCTTAAAGGCGACCCTTCTTATGAGATAGAAAAACTCGCATCTCTGGGAAAATCAGGCCCCGGATGCCTGACTTTTGTCGTTTCCCGGGACTCTGAAGCCGTACAAAAAGCCGTCGAAAAAGGGGCGGCGGTTTTCTGCATGCCTGGACTTTCGCTTGAAAGAGGCGCCGAGACACAAAATCCGTATCTTTCTTTCGTCAAGGTCATGAACGTTTTCACACCGAAAATGCCTTTTGAAAAAGGAGTTCATCCCGCGGCTTTTGTCTCAAAAGAGGCAAGTCTCGGACAAGACGTCTTTGTGGGTCCTAACGCGGTTGTCTGCAAAAACGCCTCTTTAGGAGAAGGTTCTTTTATCGGGGCTAATTGTTTTATTGGGGAAAATGCGAGCATCGGTTCAAAGTGCGTGGTTTATCCCAACGTGACAATACTCAGGGACTGCAAAATAGGCGACAGAGTCATCATCCATTCCGGTGCGGTTATAGGAAGCGACGGATTCGGATATCTCAGGGATAAAGGAGAAGTGATAAAAATTCCCCAGACCGGTAAAGTAATTATTGAAGATGACGTTGAAATAGGCGCCAACTCAACTGTGGACAGGGCGACGCTCGATGAAACAATAATCCGAAAGGGCACGAAAATTGACAACCTCGTCCAGATAGCGCACAACGTAATCATAGGAGAAAACTGTCTTATAGCCTCACAGACTGGTATAAGCGGAAGCGCTGAAGTCGGCTCGGGAGTTATGATGGCCGGCCAGGTCGGTATAGCCGACCACGCCAAAATAGGAAAAAACGCCGTGATACTCGCAAAGAGCGGCGTTTCGGGAAGCGTCCCTGAAGGGGCTGTCTATCTCTGGATACCTGCAACTGACGTATCGAAAGCCAAGAGGATAATTGCCTCGCTTAAGTTTTTGCCCCAAATGGCGAAAAAACTGAGGAAATTTGAGAAATAGAAAGACTCTCGCAGAACAGGTGGAAATATCGGGCAAAGGCCTTCATAAGGGCGAAGAATGCAGTATCCGTATCTTTCCCGCGAGTGGAGGAGGCGTCATTTTTGTCACTCAGGGCGAAGAGATTTCAGCTATTTTTGAAAATGCAGACACTTCGTTGCGATGCACGACATTAAAAGGCGTAAAAACGTCTGTTGAGGTTGTCGAACATCTCCTGGGGGCTTTTTTCATCAAAGGAATCACCGACGCCAGAGTTGAAGTTCGGGGTAAAGAAATCCCTTTTCTCGACGGAAGCTCGCTGGCTTTTGTAAAAGAAATTGAAAATGCGGGGACGAGAGATATCGGCTCCGTCAGAGAAGGTTTCAAAACAGATTTCCCTGTTTTAGTCCAAAAAGGCGTTTCCGAGATTTTGTATGTTCCCTGGGAAAGGAATAGTCTTGAAATAACACTTGTCGTCTCTTTCCCCGAAGAAGGCTTAAATTGCGATTTTATGACCTTTGATGCTTATGGAGAAGACCTCATAAAAACTATAGCCCCTGCCAGGACTTTCGCCTTCGAAAGCTGGATAGAGGACCTCAGGAAAAGAGGACTGATCGGCGGAGGATCTCTGGAAAACGCTGTCGTCCTCGGAAGAGACGGAAAACCGCTTCAAGGGTGTTCTTTGAGGCTTAAAAATGAAGTCTGCGCGCACAAAGCCCTCGATTTTTTAGGTGACCTCATGCTTTTTCCCGAAGATGTCCGGGGAAGAATAGTGGCTTTATATCCGGGACATGCGATTCATCTCGATTTTGTCCGCGAACTTTCAAAAAGAAAGGAGGAGAAAGATGCCCGATGAGAGCGCGCTAAAAATAGACGAAATAATGAGACTTATACCTCACAGGTATCCTTTTTTGCTCATAGACAGGATAGTTGAGATCACGGATGACAAAGTTGTAGGCATAAAAAATGTAACTATAAATGAACCGTTTTTTCAGGGGCATTTCCCTGGAAACCCCATAATGCCGGGGGTTCTCATAATCGAATCCATGGCTCAGGCGGGAGGTTTTCTTCTCATGAGAAAAATAGAGAATCCTGAAAAAAAACTCTTGCTCTTTCTCGGCGTTGACGGCGTCCGGTTCAGAAAAGCGGTCGTTCCTGGAGACACTTTAAGGCATGAGCTTTTTCTGGAAAGCTACAGGCACGGTGTCTGTGTCATGAGGGCAAAGAGCACAGTGGAAGGCGAACTCGCCTGCGAGGGCGTCTTGAAAGCTATGCTGGCGGACAGATGAAAATTCACGAAAAGGCGATAGTTTCCAAAGAGGCTAAACTCGGCAAAAATGTCATTGTCTCTCCTTTTACAGTAATTCACGAAAATGTCGAGATAGGCGAGGGAACGCAAATAGGCACCTGCTCAGAAATCATGCCGAACACAAAAATAGGCAGTTTCTGTCGGATAGGCAAGGGCTGTCTTGTCGGCGGAGATCCTCAGCATCTCAAAGACCCGGGGGAAGGGTGCCTGACTTTTATAGGCGACAAGACTGTCCTCAGGGAATACGTCACTGTCCACAGGGGGACAAAACTCGGACACGGAAAGACTGTTATTGGAAGCGGATGTTTTATAATGGGTTTTGTCCATATAGCCCACGACTGCATTTTGGGCGACAACATAACTATAGCGAACGAGTCGGCTCTTTCGGGTCACATCACTGTGGAAGACAATGTTTTCATAAGCGGACTCTGCCCAATCCATCAGTTCACGAGGATAGGAAGGTTTTCTTTCGTAGGAGGCGGCTACAGAATAAACAAAGACGTTTTACCATACGGGAAAGCGGTCGGAGAACCCATCGGCATGATGGGTCTCAACCTCGTCGCCCTGAAGAGAGCGAATTTCTCGCAAAAAGCCATATCATCGCTGAAAAAAGCTTACAGTCTTTTGTTTTCGGGTAAAATCCCCCTATTTGACGACAGGGTCAGGGCTATAGAAGGCGAATGCGAAGACACGCAGGAAGTCCGGCATCTTTTGGCTTTCCTCAGGGGAGAGAGCAAAATGGGTCTTGCGGGCAGAGCCAGGAGGAGATGATATGTTGAAGAATACGACAAAGTTTGACATATTATCATAAAAATGGTTAAATTATAGCTCTATGTCAGAAGTAATGCAGACAGGATTAATGTGATGGGTTTTTCAAAGAAAATCTTTTCTCAAAAGGGAACTTTTTCTCAAAGGGAAACCTTGTGTAAGTTTCTTTCACCAACTCAAATCAAGGAGGTATGCTGATGAAAAGGCTATTTGTTTTGGCCTTCGCAGCGATGCTCGCATCGGTATGTCTGACGGCGTCTATCGCCGATC
>JAFGIG010000057.1 GCA_016929715.1 Caldifarciminota bacterium | reverse complement strand
TCCCTTGTCATTTTGTCTATGTCTTTCATCGCTTCGATGAAAGAATCCAGAGTTTTTTTCGACTCCGTCTCAGTCGGCTCTATCATTATCGCTTCACTGACGATGAGAGGAAAGTATATTGTCGGGGCGTGGAATCCCCTGTCGAGAAGAGCTTTTGCGATATCGAGCGTTTTAACGCCTCTTTTTTTCTGCTCTTCTCCTGAAAAGACCGCCTCGTGCATGCATGTTTTGTCGTAGGGAAGCTTGTAGTTTTCTTTCAGAGCCTCTCTCAGATAGTTGGCGTTGATTATTGCCCCTTTTGAAACCTCTTTTAGCCCGTCTATGCCCATTCTCATAAGGTAACAGTATGCCCTGAGGACAACGCCGAAATTGCCGTAGAAAGTATGAACCTGCCCTATGGAGTTTTCGGCGGAACAGTTCAGCCTCCACAAATCCTCTTGTCTTTCAATTTGCGGGACAGGAAGATGCTTTTTGAGTTCTTCGGTCACTGCTATACCTCCCCCTCCGGGACCGCCTCCGCCATGGGGAGATGAAAAGGTTTTATGCAGGTTGAAGTGGAGAATATCCACTCCGAGCTTTGCCGGCTTGACTATTCCGAGAAGAGCGTTCAGGTTCGCGCCGTCCATATAGACCAACCCGCCTTTTTCGTGGACTATCCTGCATATTTCCTTAAGATTTTTCTCGTAAAGTCCCAGAGTGTTGGGATTGGTTACCATCAGCGCGGCTGTGTCTTCGTCAAATTTTTCGGCTACGTCTTGAGGAAAGAGTATTCCCTCGCCTGAAGACTTTACAGTGACCACTTCATATCCCGCCAGAGCCGCGGTGGCAGGGTTCGTCCCGTGCGCAGTGTCGGGAACCAGAATTTTTGTTTTCTTTTCGCCTTTATTGTCAAAATGCGCTCTTACTATAAACATTCCTGTCAGCTCGCTCTGCGCTCCCGCGACCGGCTGAAGCGTGACAGAATCGAACCCGGTCAGTTCAGCGAGGAAGTCCTGTGTCTCGCCTATCACCCTCAGGGCTCCCTGAGCGAATTTTTCAGGAACCATGGGGTGCAGATTGGAAAATTGAGGCAAAGATGCCATGTCTTCATTTACTTTCGGGTTATATTTCATTGTGCAGGAACCGAGAGGATAAAGGTTTTTATCTACATGATAGTTTAGGGTTGACAAGTTCACAAAATGCCTGACAACAGCCTGTTCCCCTGGTGATGGAAGAAAAGGAGGGTTTTTTCTGCGGTATTTTTGGGGTATGAAATCAGCGTTTTTTTCCGGTGCGGGCGTGTAGTTTTCCGGTTCTGCCTGATCCATTTCGAACAACAGGGGTTCTCTCATTCTTCCTCCGCATTATATTCTCGGTAAAAAGCCCTTTAAGCCTTAAAACTCATAATCGACAGAAAAACCACCGTAAATTTTACATCAACCAGGGCAATAACTCAATTTTATTTTTTCAATATCCGTAAATAACTTCAAGCTTTACATTATCCTGTCCCTAAGCTTTTTTACCCTGTCCCTTAAAATTGCGGCTCTCTCGAACTCGAGTTCTTCGGCGGCTTTTTTCATCTCTCTGACGAGTGACTCTATTTTTTCCATGATTTCAATTCTGGTTAAATTGCCGGACTCGTCTTCGGGAAAGAACTCTTCCTGTTTTTTCTCCCTGACTTCGGCGATGGAAGTCGCCGCCATTATCTCCTCTCTCGTCTTGATTATCGATCTGGGGACGACTCCGTATCTTTTATTGAATTCATCCTGTATCTTTCTTCTTCTCTTGGTTTCGTTCAAGGCTCTTTTTATTGAATCGGTTATCTCATCCGCGAAGAGAATCACCTTTCCGCACAGATTCCTCGCCGCCCTCCCTGCAGTCTGAACTATCGACGTCTCGCTTCTGAGAAAACCCTCCCTGTCCGCGTCGAGTATCATGACTAAGCCCACTTCAGGCAAATCAAGCCCTTCCCTCAGGAGGTTTACCCCGACGATGACATCGAAATCGCCGAGTCTTAAAGACCTCAGTATTTCAACCCGGTCCAGAGCTTTTATCTCGGAATGAAGATACGCGACTTTCATGTCTTCTCCCCTGAGAAAATCAGAGAACTCTTCAGCTGACTTTTTTGTCAGGGTGGTCACTATGACCCTTTCCCCTCTTTCGACGGTTTCTTTTGCTTTTTTTATTATCACGTCAATCTGTCCGGCAGTGGGACAGACTTCTATTACAGGATCGACTATGCCTGTCGGTCTGACTATCAACTCGACAATATTTTCAGGACCAGCCCTCTGCTTTTCGTAGAGAGCAGGGGTGGCAGACATATACAGAGTCTTCTTTGCCAGTTCACAAAATTCTTCAAACTTGAGCGGCCTGTTGTCGAGAGCTGAAGGAAGCCTGAATCCGAATTCAATCAGCGTCTCTTTCCGCGATCTGTCGCCGAGCTCCATCGCTCTTATCTGAGGAATTGTAGCGTGCGATTCGTCTATCACTATTAAAAAATCTTCGGGAAAATAATCAATGAGACACCACGGTTTGGATCCGGGAGGCCTTCCCGAAAGATGCCTTGAATAATTTTCTATACCCTGGCAGTAACCGAAGTTATCTATCATCTCCAGATCCGAATGAGTCCTCTGTTCGAGCCTCTGAGCCTCTAAAAACCTTCCTTTATTCCTGAAATACTCCGTCCTTTCGCGCAGTTCTTTCTCTATACTTTCCATGGCTTTCGGAATAGCATCTTTTTCAATTAGATACTGCTTGGCGGGGAAAATTACAGCTCTGTCAATCTCCCCCTCTGTCCTGAAATCGGGAAAAGAAACTATGCTAATTTTCTCAATCTCGTCGCCGAAAAATTCAATCCTGAAAAACCTTTTTGATTCATAAGCGGGATAAAGGTCAACCGAATCCCCTTTTATTCTGAAAATTCCGGGGGCTGTCTCTATATCATTTCTCGTATAGTGAATGTCTATGAGTTTTCTCGCGAGAGACTGGGGAGTCATCCTGTCTCCTTTTGCTATCTCTATACTGCCGGCTCTGAAGACTTTTGGCGACCCTATGTTGTATATGCAGGAGACGGATGAGACCACTATGACGTCTCTTCTCGATACGACCGAAGCTGTAGCCCTGAGGCGTAATCTGTCTATGGCTTCGTTGACGCTGGCGTCTTTGGCAATATATGTGTCCGTCTGCGGAAGATAGGCTTCGGGCTGATAATAATCGTAATAACTTATGAAATACTCGACGGCGTTGTCAGGAAAAAAGCATGAAAGTTCCGCGTATATCTGAGCCGCGAGTGTTTTGTTGTGGGATATGACGAGAACGGGTTTTTGAATATTTTTTATCAGATTGGCGAGGACGAATGTCTTGCCGGAACCTGTTACGCCAAGCAAAACAGCCTGTCTTCCGCCTTTTATGTAAATATCCGTCAGCTTTTCTATCGCTTCAGGCTGGCCGCCTGCAGGATTCATATTTGCTACAAGATTGAAAGCTAAAATATTATTTTCTCCTGTTTCTCTCGGCGAAATACTGCGCCGCGACAGCGAGAGAACATATCATTAACGCGGCCAAAAAGAAATCATGAAAACTGCTCTTTCTCAGAATAATCAGTTTAGTCTTCTGCATTCTTTCTGAAGAGTTCACAAAAGAATCTATATCCTGAGCTAAAGCATTATCCAGAAGAGAAACGGCGCTCTCGGGTATAATCCTGTTCTCAGCCGTGAAATATAAAGATTCGCTGCCTAAAGATCCCGAAGCTTCTATCAGATGTATTCCCTCTTTGACCGAGGAGAGGAAATAGTAATATGCCAGTCCGTCAAACCCCGAATTGCCGATAGATTCTCCGTCAATTCTGACCTCCGGTTCCTGATCAGAGATGACCCAGAAGGAAACAGCCTCATCCGTAAAGTATTTTTTCTTGGGAATCGAAATTTTCTGAAAAACTCCTTTTCTGCTCTCCGCCCATGAAACAGCCTTGTCAATAATGCTCTGCGCTGTTTCTCTTTCTGAACCGCCACTAAAATACCACTGCGCGAAAGAAGAAGCTGGAATTCTGACGACGGGGACGCCTCTCCTCATTTCCAGAGCGAGGACGCCTCCGTTTGCCGTATTCAGAAGGACTGTTTGGTTTGCGATATCGGACAATACAGAAGATGTTTTTAACTCCCGAATGTCCAACCCTGCTGTCAGTCCGTGTTTTTTTCCGATTTCAGAAAAGCTAATCTGCAGTTTTTCCTTGTATTGGACTACATCGTCGCCTTTTACAAGCCAAAAAATCACGCAATCTCTTCTCCAATCGGCATCGCCCCTCATAGGATCGGATTCAGAAAGCCAAAAGACTATAGTATATCCCATCCTATCGAAAGCGCCGTAAACAGTTCTCTCCTGTCCTTTTTCAAGGACAAGAGACACCCCGTCTATGCCCTCGACATGAAGAGAAACTTCAACGCCGGAATTTCCGGTCAGCAATCTTCTAACGGAAGCAATGGGCCAGTCCGGTTCTGAAGAATAAACCAAAGCGGGAATAGCGTAAAAGCCCGCCGAATAGTCGAAATAATCGCTGTCTGTCGCCGTCGAAAACGTCATTCTGTGATTGCCGTCGTCTTTCTCGGTGAAAAAGTATATTAAACTTATCGATTGGTGAGGAGAAAGGTCAAAAAATAGTTTTTCAATTTCTTTGCCGTCTTTAGAGACTGTCAAAGTCTCCGTGCATGCCGTCTCGGAATTGACAAGATTAATTCTGACTTCCGCCGTATCTCCGGGCCGCATGACTCTGGTTCCGCCAGTGACGGTAAGGTCTGTATTTTTACTTTTAGCGCCGACGAGAAATACGAGGGATTCAGCATTTTGTAAAAGAGCGCCTGTAAATCCGCTTAAGGTGAATTCTTCAGCCGCAACGAAAACTTTTCCTCTGAAAACACCTTTTTTCAGCGCCAGCCTGAAAAGCGTCCTCGCTGAAATGGATCCGCCGGCAGTATATTCAGGCCAGGAATATGAATATTCCGCGAAACTGTCCTTATCCGAGAAAAACACATTTTCGGGTCCGAAAATCTCCTGGAGCAAATCGGAATACTTCCTGTAATTTTTACTGCTCTCAGAATCTATGAGAAGCACTGCAGGTATAATTAGAATTTCTTTTTTTTCCAGAACAACGCCTGAAAAGACTAAAGATGAACATACCGCGAAAAATAAAAGGACTCTTATAAAATACTCCGGTGATTTCCTGTCGCGGACAGTCAGAGAAACCGCCATCGAAAATAAAAAAGCGGCGGCGAGGAGAATAATCATCTTGTCAGTCTAAGAATAATGCTCCGGACGGAACCGTCTATCTCCATGAACTCGTCCGGATCGAGTTCTATGAACATCTCCGGAAGCGTCGAATCTGCAGTGAAGCGAGCTGAAGCTGAGGCAAAGAAACTGTCGTTTCGAGTCCAAATCGCTAAAGCCCTGTAATCACCTCCCACGAGTATTGGAATCGTATTCTTTCCTCCCGTTCCTTCCGTTATTTGGAGAAATTCAGGCGAATCACCGGTGACGGCGATAAAACCTCTAAAAAGAGTGTCAGGACAGAAAAGTGTTATGTTCCTGGCGAACCCGCTTGTCCCTCGAATGATTCTTATATTCATAAACCCGGGCATTTTATTTCCCGCTATGTCCTTAAAACCGTTCAGAACCAAAGGGTATAATCTCATTTTATGTTCCGCCGTGTCGGCATCCGGCGGGAAAAAAATCTCCATTTTTGCGAGGTCTGCGCTGAATCTCGTTGAAAAGCTGATTTGGGCGTTTCCCGTAAAAAACAAAGCTTCTGAGACCGATGAAGTGTCTATGGGTTCAGAAAATTCAACTCTTAGGGCTGAATCCCCAAAATCTTCGATATCGAAGATTTTCGGCTCAAGCGAAACTATCAGAGGAGGGGTGGTGTCGAACGCAGAAGACCCCCTGAAAGTCTTTTCCAACGGCCTTATATAGTTGCCGGATATATCAGTCACGCTCTCGCAGGAAAGGATGTATTCGACTGTATCCATCTCTAAAGAAGTGAGATGAGCCGTCAAGTCGTCTGAACCGAGAACAACGGCAATGACTGGAACAGTCTCCCCGGTCACTGTGTTTGTAATATTGAACTGCAGAGCTGAGCGGAAAGATTCTCTCGCCATTTTCTCGGAAAATACGCAGTTTATGTGATTTCTATCGACCGCGACAACTCCCGCAATTTTTGGAGCCCATCTGTCGGGGCTGGTGGGGAGAGCTCGTTTGCCGCAAAAAAGTGTCGCGGACACTAAAAACAGCAGAAAAAAACCGGCTTTCCTTTTCATAGTCCGAGAATTAGTTTTGATACGAATTGAATCGCTATGAAAAAAGGCCTTCTGAGGAAGACAAAGAAAACCATGAGCAAGAAAATTCCGATGAAACCGTTTATAGACAGATATTTTTCCCTCGCCTTTCCCCTGAGGGCGAAAGCCACTATTTTAGAACCGTCGAGAGGCGGTATGGGCATCAGATTGACGAAAGCGAGCATCATATTTATCAAGACTAAAATCTGAAGAAGCTGTGCCAAAGTCCTTATCAGGTTTGCATGAGAATCAGCGGGAAAATTAAACCACTGAAGAGCAAAAAAAATCACTCTGAAAAGCAATCCCGCCGCGGCCGCCATCGCAATATTCGAAGCCGGACCTGCCGCCGCCACCAAAGGAATGTCTTTTTCAGGATCTTTCAGGTTCAACGGGTTAACCGGAACAGGTTTTGCCGCCGCGAAAACGAAAGGAGACCTTGTCAGGACAAGAAAAACTGGCAGAACAATGCTCATGATGGGGTCTATATGAGGCAGAGGATTGAGGGTCAGTCTGCCGGCCATTTTTGCCGTTTCATCACCCCTCCAGAGCGCCACGAGACCGTGAGAGACTTCGTGAACCACTGCGGAAAAAAGTAAAACGATAATCTGCATGACGAAGACGGCGGGTTCATTCATCTTTTTTCCTCAAATTGACTAGCCTCGCGTTTTCAAGAGGCCATATCTTCTGCTGACTCCATTTTCCGGGTTTTATTTTTTTGATTTCCTCACCCGCAATCTGCATTCTCGATTCGAGGTAGTCAATAAGGTGAACAAGCCACGCCTCGGCTGTCTTGGGCGGCTGAGGTGAGCCGTATTCCCTCTTTCCGTGGTGGGACAGGACAATATGCAGGAGGTTTTTCACCTGAGGTGATAGCTCTCCGGCTTTTATACCCGTCGCTTCGTTTTGAATAATCGAAGCGCCAATGTATATGTGTCCGAAAAGCTCTCCGGAATCGGTCAATGCGGGAGCCCCCCCTTTTTTAAGAGAATATTCAAAAATTTTACCCAAATCATGAAGGATTATTCCCGAAATTACGACGTCCCTGTCCGAAAAAGGATATAGTGATTCGATGCCTTCATGGATTTTCAGCATTCTCCAAACATGCTCGAGAAGCCCGCCATAATATGCATGATGTATCTCAACCGACGCCGGCGATTTTTTCAGTTCTTCAGCGTATTGGGAAACCAAGCCGATGGTAATATCCCGCAGCTCTCCTTCTGACATAGATCCCGCTCTTTCCTCAAGATAGAGAAACATCTCTTCTATGTCGTTTGGGGTCTTTCTCATAAGTTTCGAAGGATCGTAGTCTTCATCGGAAGGACCGGCTTGCCTTATTGAAGATATCCTAACCTGCTTTTCATCCCCATATTCATTAATGATGCCATGGACTTTGACGTGAGAACCTTCAGGTATTTTATGAAGGACATCAAACATAGGGTCGTTGCCGTAAACAGGCGAGGAATTTATATCATCCGTAGCGTCGCTAAAAAAAGCCTGGAGCGACTTCCAGGAGTTCTGCCCTTCGCCCTGTCTGAATTTAAGTTTTTTCAAAACAGCGTAAACGCCTTCAACTTTTCCGGCTTTCTTCGCGCTCTCTATGTCCAAATCAACATCCGCTTGACTTGAATCCGATTATTTAGGATAATCTTTTTTTTTCCCGGCGGCATAGCTCAGCTGGTTAGAGCAGCGGAATCATAATCCGGAGGTCTAGGGTTCGAATCCCTGTGCCGCCACATCACAATTCCCTGGTCATCAAGACTTTTTCGCAGCATTCTATTATGTCACCTTCCTGAGCGTCGCCGAGATTTTCTATACTTATGCCGCATTCAAAATTCGTCTCTACTTTTCTGACATCGTCTTTGAATCTTTTGAGGGAATTTATTTTGCCCTGATGGAGGATTTCTCCTTTCCTCTTGAGCCTTGCGTAAGCCCCTCTCTTGATTTCGCCGTCAAAGACATAACTCCCGCAAATCACCCCTGCCTTCGATATCACGAAGACATTTCTTATCTCGGCTTTTCCTATTATTCTTTCTTCGTATTCAGGTTCGAGAAGCCCGCTCATCGCTTTTCTTATCGATTCTATGGCTTCGAATATTATATTGTATGATTTAATGACGATTTTTCTCGCGACCGCGAGTTTAGAGGCTTCCGTCCTTACAGGAACATTGTAGGCGATAATAATGGCGCCGGAAGACTGGGCGAGTAAAACATCGTTTTCATTGACCGGACCAACTGCTTTGTGAACAATAGTGAGGCTTATCTCGTCTTGTGGAAGCCTGGCCAAACCGTCCGCAAGGGCTTCAAGAGATCCGCCCACATCGCATTTCAGAATAAGGTTCAGTTTGTTCTGTTCTCCGTTTTCGAGAACGCTTTGCAAAGTCTCGGCGGTGAAAGTTTTCATTCTGCTCTGCTGGAATTTCTCGACAAGGATTCGCTTTCTCGCAATTTCTCTCGCTTTTCTCTCCTCTTGCACCACTTGAAACGTGTCGCCTACATCGGGAAGTTTGTCGAAACCCATTATTTTTACGGGCTGTGACGGCATGACATTGTCAATTTTTTCGTCGAGTTCGTTGAACATCGCCCGGATTCTACCCGAAGAACTGCCGGCTATGAAAGGATCGCCAATTTTCGCGACTCCTTCGGTTATGAGTATGTCCGCCATCATTCCTCTACCTTTTTCCACTGAAGCCTCAATTATCGTTCCCTTTGCCTTAGCTTCAAAAGAAGTTTTCAGGTCGAGCATCTCGGCTTCTATGAGAATCGCGTCGAGCAGTTCGTCTATTCCCTCTCCTGTTTTGGCGGATATAGGGACGCACTGAACTTTTCCGCCGTAATCTTCCACCATTATCTTGCGCTCGAGCAGTTGCTGTTTGACTTTTTCTATGTTTGCCTTTCCGAGGTCTATCTTGTTCAGAGCGACAATAATAGGTATCCCTGCGGCTTTGACGTGGTCTATAGCTTCAACGGTTTGCGGTTTAACACCGTCGTTCACTGCCACAACGAGCACGCATATATCAGTGAGCTGTGCTCCCCTCGCCCTCATGGCCGTGAACAATTCATGCCCCGGAGTGTCGAGAAATGTTATCTTGTCTTTATTGTGAACGACTTCATAGGCGCTGATATGCTGTGTAATGGAGCCCACTTCCTGCTCGGCGACTCTGCTTCTTCTTATGAAATCGAGAAGTGAAGTCTTGCCGTGATCTACATGCCCCATAACTGAAACTATTGGAGCGCGCTTGCCGAGCTGAATCTCTTTTTCTTCTTCGTCCGTATCGGTGTCAAGGATGTCTTCTCCCCATTCAGGAAGAAGTTCTACCTCATAACCGAATTCGTCCGCGACCGCCGATATTACGTCAATGTCCAGGCGCTGATTCACCGAAACAACAAGTCCGAGTGAAAGGCAAATGGAAATAATGTCGTTCGGCCCTACGTCGAGTCGTTTGGAAAGTTCCGTTACCGACATGAATTCGCTGACTCTTAGAACTTTCTTTTCTTCCTGAACCTGCTCTGCCGGAGCTTTAACGTCGATTTTTCTCTTTTTTCTCTTGTCTCCCGTCCTTATCTGGTGAAGGGTCTGCGTGAGCTTTGTGTCCACGACGACTTTGTCGACGAATTTTCTGCGTCTTTTGGTTTTTTTACCGTCTTTTTTCTTGTCGGGTGCGGCTTCTGATTCGTGCATTTTTTTCTTTTTTTCTTCTTCGAGTCTTGCAGCTTCTCTTTCTTCGTCGAACCTCTTCCTGACGGCGTTTTCCATATCCGGAAGCATAGTGCTCATATGATTTTTAACTTCATATCCAAGACTCTGAAGAAGATTGACCAAAGCTATCGAAGTCAACCCGAATTCTTTGGCGGCTTGATATATTCTTTTATTACCCATCTGTCCCCCTAAAATTTTTTCTCAATTTTACATCTCCGACATTTCGCTAATTTCGTCGATAGCTTTTCTTATTTCGGGGATGTCTTCTTCCTTGATTCCTTTGAGCGACAGAATTTCTTCGTCGGTCGCAGTATTGAGCGCGAGCAGTTCCTCATAGTTCTTGGCGAGAATTTTAGTTATTTTTTTTGAAAGCACCGTAAGCTTGTCCGGGGTCGTCTTTTTCAAAAAATCGTTTCTTCGGTTTTCTTTTACCGAAGTAATATTCGATATATCTATTTTCCATCCCGTGAGTTTACTCGCCAGCCTTGCATTCTGTCCGTTTTTGCCTATCGCGAGAAGATATTGATCGTCGGCTACGACTACAAGCGCCTTTTTCTCCTGTTCGTCTAGTTTTATCTTTTCTATTACTGCCGGCGCGAGAGCTCTGCTGATGAAAACTTCCGGCTCTTGGGACCATAGGACAATATCTATTTTTTCACCGCTCAGTTCCTTGACAATGGACTGAACCCTTGAACCTTTCATACCGACGCAGGCTCCCACAGGATCTATCCTCTCATCTTTCGAAGAAACAGATATCTTAGCTCTTTCTCCGGGATCTCTCGCAACGGACATTATCTTTATTATTCCTTCATATATCTCAGGAACTTCGTTAAGGAAAAGTTTTATTAGAAAATCGTTGCTCGTCCTCGAAAGAACAACATAAGGGCTTTTCTGCTTTTCCTGTATGTCCATTATCAGGGCTTTTATCCTCTGCCCCTGATGCCATCTCTCTTTGGATATCTGATCTTTTCCTGAAAGCATGCCTTCGGATTTGCCGAGGTCCACTATAATGGAATTTTTTCCGACCTGCTGGACCTGCCCGCTTACTATCTCTCCGATTTTGACCTTGAATTCGCTTAAAACTCTTTCTTTTTCAGCCTCTTTTATCTTCTGTCCAAGCAGGGTTCTAATGTTGAGTATGTTTCCTTTGGTCAGCTCTTTGAGGCTGAGAGGTTTATGGACCTTGTCTCCGAGAACAGCAGCGGGATTGAGCTCCACGGCATCAGTTATGGAAATTTCGAGGTCAGGTTCCTCTACCTTTTCTACAACCTCTAATTCTATGAAAGCTTCTATGGCGCCTTTTTCATTTATTTTGACTTCCACGCCGTCAACTCTGCCGTGGACTTTCTTGAAAGCGGAAACAAGCGTCTCTTCGATAGCTCTTTGAAGGACTTCCTCCTCCAGATCCTTGTCTATTGAAATCTCTTTTATTGTGTCAATTATTTCTTCACCGAAGTTGATCACTTGCCCTCCTCGACTAAAAAAAAAGCGGCATCCGCTTAATCATAAACCCATGGTTTGTTACTTTTAATTTCTTTTTACTTGAAATTGTAAATCTACCATATTTATACCTTATATTACAACTTTCATTTGAGACATTTTTTATTGTTGACAAAAAGATTATTAGCTGTTATAAAACCAGACGTTGTTTTTCAAAAACAAAAGGAGGAATCTTATGACAAGAAAGATAGCGATTAGCGTGGTATTAGGTTTGGCTCTGATAGCTTCTTTCGGCTGTTTCAAGAAGAGCTCGGGCCCTTCGGATGTTGTAAACGAATTCGCCGCCGCCATGAAGGCCGGAAACTACGAAAAAGCCGTCGGTTTTATGTCCGACAAATCAGTCAACAAAGCCTCTGAAGCTTTTGACATGATTTTCTCTTTCGCCGAAGCCGACCCCGACATGAAAGCCGAATTCGAAAAAGAACTCGGTGTATCTCTCGATGAATTCAAAGCAATGAACCCGAGGCAGAGACTTGCCAAAATCCTTTCTATGTCACCTGAAGAAAACCCGTTCAAGGATATAGATTACTCGGTAATCTCCGAGACAATAGACGGCGACAAAGCCACTGTCAAAGTCAAATCCGGCGACGAAGAAGATGAAATAACTCTTATAAATGAAAACGGAGCCTGGAAAATAGACATGGATATGTAATTATCCAAAAAAATATATCCAAAAAAAAAGCGGGGTTTTCCCGCTTTTTTTTTTACAGTTTTATGTAATCGGCTTCGCTGAAAAGATTTTCTCTCTCCATGACCATATAGGATATCCTTTCAACGGAGAAAAGAATTCTTTCAAATTTTTTTTCCAAAATGTTTTTGGCCCGGAAAAGTCTTTTTTCTTCTTCAAAAAAACCTACTGTAATGTGTTTTATATAATAGGATAGATCTTTGAAATATCCGGGGCAAACAAACCCCAGAGCCTTTCTTATATTCTCTATTTCCCCTCTATCGTCAGGTTTAAGCCAAAGAACTTTTTCGGGAAAGGTAAAAACGCCTGCTTTCGAGACTTGGACTTCGAAAGTCCTGAATCCGGATAAAACATCCTCTATCTCATTCTTTTTCAATGACCACTCTTTTTTATCGAGAAAAGGTATTTCTGAAAGAGTTATATGAGGGGGCAGAATGTTAAAATACGGATCAAACACGGATCTCCATCGGTCTATCTTTTCAGAAGCTTCTCCTCTGATAATTATTCCGAGTTCGCTTTCACCGGCGTTAAGAGCCTTCACATTTTCCTTTTTTTACAATAATCAGTCAAAGCTTCTCTGTTGCATCTGAAAGGCAAAAAGGGCATATCAGCCTTTTTTCTTCTTGAAAGCTCCTCAGAGCAAACTGGGCAAAACCTGTATCTGATCACTTTTATTTCTTTTCCTTAAAAGCTTCTCATAAATTTCAAGAAGCTTCTTCTTTTCTCTGTCCCAGGAATATTGATCTTTTTCAGCTCTAAGGTTTTCTATAATAATCTTCTTTGTATTTTCATCGAAAAGCAGTTTTTTTAGAGCCGAAACAATGCTTTCCGGGTCTTTTTCATCTGCGCATAGACCTATCGCTTTTTTTTCAATTAATTCGCGCATTACCGGATAGTTCGATCCTAACTGCGGAATTCCGAGGCACGCATAATCAAAAATCTTGTTAGCGGAGGACAGCCTGTTGTTTATGCAGTCTCCTGATATCATTGACAGCCCGACATCGGCGTTTTGAATCCGGATCGCGAGTTCGTCGCCTTCTGCCCATCCCGCGAAAATCACGTCTGCTCCGGATTCCTTTGCCTTTTTCATAAAAGTCTCTTTCGCGTCACCTTCGCCGAAAACTATCATTCGGGCTCCGTCGAGTTGTGCAAAAGAATGAAGTATTTTTTCAAATCCTCTACCCCAGACAAGCGCGCTGTGATATACAACTGTTTTTGGGCAAGATTTTCTTTTTTGTCCTCTTTTCGACGGTTTGAGTTCGCTGGCGTTCATAACTACAAAAGGAGTTCCCCTGAGTTTTCTGTATCGTCTCAGCATTCTCGAAATGTGACCGTTTACAGTAATCACGGCATCTGCTTTTTGAGCGAAATATTTTTCAGTCACTGACCAAATAAATCTTTTTATTTTCCTGTTTTTGAGCTCTTTTACTCCAGCAGTCCATTCATGGCTGTCATAGATTAAATGGCATCTGTATATTCTGGAAAGAAGATAACCGGCGGGGAGAGTGTTGGCATCGTGGCAATGAACCACTGCTGGTTTTAGATATTTTTTCTTCGTCAGGGAAACCATCCAGAATACTAAAAACCTAAAAGTGGTTTTCATCCATACACCTGTCAGAGCGGGTATATATGTTATATTTCCCTTTTTGTTTATTTTAGCCCGGGAAACCGACGGATAAACTACATTAACGACAAAACCGTTTTCAGCAAGCGCTTTCGCCTCCCTCGTAATTCTCCTGTCTGATGGCGCGTTCGAATAAACGATCATCAAGACTTCTTTGGTGTTTATGTCACGTGCAAAACACAATTTCGTCTCCTTCATAAAGCGATACGCCGTATCTGTTTTCGCTCTTTCTCTGGACATTTCCTCTGCCAATGACCTTCAACGCGCAAGATGCTTTTGCTACATATATTTCCGCGTTCATCAAACCTGATCCTGCCCGAAAGATTTTCCCGCCCGGGCATGCTCTCAAGGCTCTTTTTGCCTCTATGAAATCAGCAATTTGACCGAGCGGAGCTATCCATGCCCTGTCTTTTTTCGCGTCTTCTATTATCTCAAAATAAATTTTCTTCAAGCTGTCAGAATACATTTCGGAAAACAGCCTCTGATGCCAAAGAAGGTTTAGAACACCTTTTCTCTTTTTCAAGAACTCAATATAGTCTGTAGCGTATTCTTGACCGGCGAGCAGAGCCATGTCCGTAACCGTCACGGGAAACTCAATGATTCTGAGGTATCTCTCAACTCCTTTGTGCCATGGCATGTAATATGAACACGAGGGTCGCTTCAGCTCCCATCTGCTGGGATGAGCTATCGAAGAATCGTAGCCGAATCCCGAAAGGTCCGCGTCATAAAGGATGTTTTCGTCTTCGAGAAGATAATGATATCTGATTCCCGTAATTTTTTGCCCTGCCGCTTTTTCTACTTTTTTTCTCTCTCTTACAAGTTTTTTTGGCTTACTCTTCGATTCGATGCTCGCGTGAAGCGCCGGCTCCCAGCCCCCGCCGGATATATCCCTGACGGTGTCCCTCATTTTCGATATGTCGTATCGCCTGCCGTGCTCGTCTCTCTTTACGGCGAGAAAAAAGAAAGTCGATCTTATTCCAATTGCGTTCTCGCTTGCGCATAGTTTTTCTATGCAGAAATAAGGGTCTTTTTCCGGAGAAAGAAAAAATTTCACGGCGTCTGAAAGAGAATAAGAGTGATTTTTTTTCAGCAGGTTCCGGATAAAATTAGTCGAAGAAAAAAAACGAGTCCTGTCAACGTCGTGAGTCGGCGAGACCGCGTAAGGGGCTCCTGCCGGCCAACGCGAAATAAAAAAAGCCCTGTCCGGGAAAACCGCTTTTATCTTCAGGACTAAATCTTCCGCCATATCTTCAAGCGTAAAGCCTTCCGTAATTTTTCTGTCAGAGAAAAGATTTGCCAGCTCAGAGTATTTTTCTGTCCCTATCTCAAGTTTCGACTTAAAAAGCCCTTTTCTGCCGCCGCCGGCGAAGACAATATCACAAGGGGTTTTTGCCGACAAAGAGTAGAAAAGACCGGAAAGTTCGAGCGCTGACTCAATAATTCCGCGGGTTTTTTTTTCTTGAACAGACAAGGAAAGATCTAGTATTTTTATCATCTTGTGAGCTTTGAATATCTCAAAAGCTTTAGCCCGAAACCGGCCTTAAAAAAAGATACGCTCTCCGTGTTTGCGCCGCAGAGATCGAATATTCTGCCCGATGCAGTTTCTTCCATTATCAACCTCTTGAGAAGGAGAGAATTCATACCCAACGAAAGGCCTGTTTCCGTAGATCCGGCCAGCCAGTCGTATCCGGTTGTCCTTCCCCTGAGTGAAGCTCTGAAAGCCGAAGGAGTGCCGTTGGAGGAACAGGCGATTTTCAAACCCATTATTTTTAACTCTAGGGCTTTTCTCATCATTTCCGTCAAGTATGTTCTGTCGTAAGGCGGTTTCTTGCCGTGCCTTGAATACGAGTTGAAAACCATGTTCGACAGAAGATCTATATCGCAGTCCTCTTCGATTCTTTGATCCGCGCCTTCAGCCTTACGGATCTGTTTCAGTTCTTCCCTCTCAATATAATCTGCTTGCCATCCAGGTTCGGCTATATAGGTATATAAAGTTTCTGCCTTAAAACCATTCCAGATAAAAGGCCTTACATCAGGAATTTCAGGAGAGACAAGTATGACAGACCTGCGGGGAATGACTCCTGAAATTTCCTTCGCGAGGGAAAGCATGTGCCTTTCGA
The DNA here is from genome assembly GCA_016929715.1 of Caldifarciminota bacterium. GTDB lineage: Bacteria > SDB-A > SDB-A > SDB-A > SDB-A > JAFGIG01. The sequence goes on along the minus strand of JAFGIG010000057.1, from coordinate 19,189 downwards.
AGCTCTTTCCTTCATTTCTTTTTTCGATTTTCGATATGCAAGAATACGAAAAAGCAGGGACAGGAAGCATTTTTCCTCTTTTGAAAAACGTATAGAAATATATTTTAACTTTATCCGTTTGGGCTTTATAAAAGCTGGTTTTGGCGCCGGTCAGTTCCGCGGCTTTTTGGATGAGTCCGGGGCTGAATATTCCCTCTCCGGAAAACTCTTTTGAAATTATAGAAAAGATGTCAACTTTCATCATAAATACAATTATAATTGATGCTTATGAATCTGAAAACGCTCTTCAATCATATATTCATCTATTCGGCAGGCGCAGTATTTTATCAGTTAATCAATCTAGCCGCGACGAAAACCTACACAAACGTCTTCACGGTGGAAGAATTCGGCAGAATATCATACATCCTCACTTTCACAGCGCTTGCCTCGACCGCTCTCAGCGGGATACAGATTTCAAGCGCACTTGGGCGTTTTTATACTGACAAAGAATTTTTTGATCACAAGAAAACTGTTTTTTCCACCAGTTTCATTTTACTCGTTATTTTCTCGGCTCTGACTTTTTCTGCATCCGGTTTAATTTCTTACCCTTTCAGAACAGCGCTTTTTCCTAAAATATCGAGCACATTCGCGATTATTCTCGTTTTCGTATATTGTTTCGTCAGCACTCAGGAGAAATTTCTTACGCTTTTTTTCAAGTGGGATCTGAAACCGAATATTTACATTATCTTTTACAACCTTTCCCCTCTCTTTTCTCTTTTTCTTGTAGTTATTTTTTCATCAGTTTTGAAAAATTCTTTGAACGGTTTTATGTCAGGGATCGCCGCAGGCTCCATAATGATAACTTTGATGCTTCTTTTCCCCCTGAGAAAAAGCCTGACTTCGAGTTTTGATTCGGCGTGGGCAAGAAAAATTGCTCTTTTTTCACTCCCTCTTATACCCTATACAAGCACTCTTCTCGTCCTGACTTTTGCCGACAGATTTCTAATCAGGTTTTTCATCGGATATGAAGCAGTGGCTGTTTACTCCATTGGCGCTAAAATATCAGCTGTTATATCAGCTGTTTCTGCGGGTTTCAGAAACGCATGGGGACCTTATTTCTACACGACGTATTCAGACACCAACTCAGGTAAGGATTTCGCGAAAGTTTTCGATCTCTTCAACTTCTTCGCGGTAGGGACTATGCTCATAATAACGCTTTTTTCAAGGCAGTTCATAGTCCTCATATCTTCCGGGAAATACATTAGCGCCGTTCCGGTTGTTCCTTTCCTCATCGTCAGCAATATAGTTTTCAATCTCCAATATTTTTTGCTCGGTATTTACATAAAAAACAGGACCATAATTCTGACTTATTCCGCTCTGACAGGAATAGTCGTCAATATAATTCTCGATATTTTTCTCATTCCACGGTTCAACATTCTCGGCGCGGCTTTCGCCACTATGATTTCTTTTGTTGTAATGTTTTTGATAAACCTTTTTTTATCACAGAGACTTCATCATATTCCCTACAGAATCAAATTCAATCTTTTGTCTTTTTCCCCGTGGATTGTTTTCTGTCTTATTTGGAATCACACTTTTTCTCAGGTCATAGATTCGATACCCGGAAAAACCGCCGTCATAATTTTATATCTCCTTATAAACAATCTAATCGGGACTTTCAGTTTCCGGCAGGCCTATAGAAAAATAACCTCTTATTTAAGCTAAATTCCGCGCTGAAATACTCCGGAACAGCGCTTGAAAGGTCGAGCTCTTTCGTCAGGGGATCTTCCCATAACTCAATTAGAACCGGAGAGATGATCTCTGTTTTATATGAATCCGTTGTTTTTATTGTATGAGCTCTGCCGCAAAATAAATCTTCCGCTTTATTGCGTCCTTCGCCCGCGAGGAGAAATCTTTCGCCTTGAATATAAGCGCTGATTTCCTCCTCGCGGAGGGCGAGAGTCATGAAAACAGGTTCGAGCCGATTTTTATCTGATTTAAACAGTCCGCAGTAATATCTGCCGTTCTTTGCGTCTCTGACTGAAAAAATTAGCTCTGAATGTTTTCTGTATTTCCAGGCAATCGCATATAGGGCATTGATTCCTTTCAGTCGGGCTCCGGACGCTTTTGACAGCCCTTTAGCAAAAGCCATCCCCACGCGCAACCCCGTAAAAGACCCGGGCCCGGTGACAACGGCGATTTTATTTACTTCTTTCGGTTCAGCGCAAATAGTTTCGAGAGCGTCTTTGAATACAGCGACGATATCCTCTCCCGCAGGTTTTCCGGGGAAAGTAGATATTTCAAAATTTTCCCCTTTTTCTGTTTCAAGATAAAGAGAAATGCCCAAAGAAGAAGTGTCTATTCCGAGAAAAATCAAGGCTCTTTATCTCTTAGGGTTAGCAGTTTAACGTTTCTTCCTCCGGATTTGGCAAAATCAATGTGTATTTCCCATCTGGGCAGAGGCAGAAAACTTTCATCTATTCTGTCCGCCCATTCGATTAGTTTTAGGCTCTTGGAAGCGATAATATCATCCCACCCCAAAAAGAGAAGATCTTCCGGGGTCTCAAGCCTGTAAAGATCTACATGATAAATTTCGAAATCTCCCGAATAATGATTGACGAACGCAAAAGATGGGCTTGTAACCTTATCTCTCACATTAAAAAAATCGCAAATAGTCTGAACCGTGAAGGTCTTTCCTGCACCGAGCTCCCCGTAAAGGGCTACAAAATCGCCCCGCGAAAAAAAAGGGCAACACTTTTTTATTTCTCTTTTCATTGAATGCGGGTCCGGCGCGAAGAAATCGCGTTCAGACAGAAGCAACGGCAATACCTTCCAAAACAAGGTAAGGGAAGTATTCTCCTTTTTCTATCCAGGATTTAATAATCTCTCCGGCTCCTCCGGTCAAAACAACTCCAGGGTCGGAACCTGTATTGTCGGAAATCTTTTTAAGGGCAATCTCTATAGCGCCTTTTACAGAAAGATAAATTCCCGTTGTCACGCACTGCTGTGTCGTGGAAGCGGCCGGTAGTTTTATTTCGATTTTTTTCCAATCAACTGTTCCTATGCCCGGACAGGAGGATAGAGACTCGGCTGTCATTTGTATTCCCGGAAGAATGAATCCTCCCCTGAATATTCCATCTCTGTCGACGTAATTAAAGGTTATCGCGCTTCCGCCGTCTATGAGGACAAACGGCGGCTGTTTTCTCACCATCGCGCCTATTATTCCGAGAATTCTGTCTAGTCCCACCTTTTCCGGATCAGGACCTTCAATAGGAACGTTTCTAATAATTTTTCTGTCAAGAACTTTAATATCATCTGTTTTTATGTATTCTGACAAAAGCCTTATCCATTGAAAAGTCTTTTCCGGGACAACGGATGATATCGCTATGCTGTCAAACCCATCAGGCAAAGGGGGTATGCTCTTCGGTATTTGTGTAAAACTCCTGCAGAGCTTTACCCTGGGAGGTGTTCCCGTGAGAAGCGCGAGTTTATGATTGCTGTTTCCTATGTCAAGAGCGATAAGGTTCAATTTTCTCCTTCATGTCTTACAACCCAAACTGGAAGGTTTACTTCCGTCTCAGAATGAAGGACTATTTTCACCGAATGGCTCCCGAGTTTTTTTATGTGTTCATTCATGAATACATTGTGCCTGTCAATGACTATCCCGTGCTGTTCTTCGAGTAGTCTCGCCACATCTCTTTCGGTTACCGATCCGTAAAGTTTTTCAAGCGCAGAGGCTTTGGCTTTGACTGTAACGCTCTTCCCCTCTAAAAGCTTGGCAATCTCTTCCGCTTCGCTCTTGCCCTTCATAGCTTTTTGGAGTCTCTGTCTTCTGATGCTTTCAACCATCTTCAGCGCTCCGGGCGTCGCCGGCACAGCGAGTTTTTTCGGCAAAAGATAGTTTCTCGCGTAACCTTTCTTCACGTTGACCGTGTCGCCGGTTTTGCCGAGTTTATCTACTACATCTGTCAATACGACTTTCAAGTATCCTCCTCACCTGTAATACTCTATGACGCTCGGAATCAAACCGGAATTTTTACACGTCTTAATTGCTTTGCTGACTTTTCTCTGATGAAGCGAACAAAGGCCAGTAATCCTGCGGGGCAGGATTTTTCCGCTTTCCATTATGAAATTTTCAAGTTTTTCGACTTCTTTATAGTCGATAGTGTCGATTTTTTCTTTGCACAACTGACATACTTTCATTTAATGCAACCTCCATGTTAAAACGGTATATCGTCATCTTCATTCTGAGCCGGGCCGTTGTAGGAATACTCGGAACTATCCTGCGTCTGTCCCTCGTAAGGAGCGGCGGCGTATAGAAGAGGATATATCCTGCTTGCCGTCACGTCAAAAGCTTTGATGTTTTCTTTTTCCGGTGTGTTATATTTATATCCTCTCAGCCTGCCCTCTACTACTACGGGAGATCCTTTCTGCAGATTGGTCTGAACTTTTTCGGCGAGATAATCGAATGCTGTCACCTTGATGAAAAAGGTTTCCGGATCTGCCCATCCATCCCCTGATTTTGCTTTTTTCACGGTGCTGACGGCTATTGAAAACGACGCGAATTGTTTTCCGCTCTGAGTGAATTTGACCTCAGGATCAGACGCCACTCTACCTGAAAGAACGAGTAAATTGATGTTTGGAACCCTTATTTTTCCTTCGGGCATTTTTAACTCTCCTTCGGCTCTTCGCTATCTTTCATCCTGACAACGAAATGCCTTAATATTTCCGGTTTCATGTTCAGATATTTTTTATAGCCTTCTATAAAAGCAGGTGAAGACTTGAAATAGTTAAAGACATAATTTCCAGGGACTTTTCTATTGTTTTTCATTATCAATTCTCTTTTTCCGGCTTCTTTCATAAGAACAAGTTCTCCTTTATTCGCCACAATATAGCCCGTGATTTCGGCAAGAGTTTCTTTGATTTTTTCTTCTCCCGATCTCGCGTCGAGAATCAGAAGGTTTTCGTATTTATTCATTTTCGGTTATCCTCCTTTGAAAAGTCTCTTCTGTTGTATTTGTTCATGGCGTAATCAATTCCCATGTCCGCCCAATCTTTCACGGCGCAGACCGATTTGTCTAAAACTTTTGTCAAGGTCTCCCTCTGTTCAGCATCGAAAGGGCTCAGCACAAATTCCGCGGGATCAACGCCTTCCGGAAGAGGTCCTATGCCTATGCGCAGGCGTTGATATTTTTTTCCGGCGTATTTTTCAAGGGAAGAAAATCCTTTGTGACCGCCGCTGCTTCCCGATCTTCTAAATCTCAGGAAACCGAATTTCAGCCCGAAATCATCCGCCACGAACAGTGATTTTTCAATTTCTTCGGCGTCAAGTTTGAGAGCGGAAATTATATCACCGCAATTATTCATGAATGTTTTCGGTTTAATGAGGCTGAGCTTCTGGCCTTTCAGAGTCATTTCAAGGCTGTCATAAAGGCTGGACCTCTGCCATTTTCCTTCTGATTCCGAAGCCATTTTCTCCAGAGTTAAAATTCCCGCGTTGTGTCTTGTCAATTCATACTTCTTTCCGGGATTCCCGAGTCCGATTATGTATAATCTCATTCCTCTTTTGTTTCACTCGTTTCCGTTTCGCCTTCCGTGGGTTCAGCCGCAGGTTTCTCTTCTCCGGCTTTCACGGCTTTTGGCACAATTACCGCCGCGACGAGCTGGTGAGAATCGTTAAGGCATTTAACTTCCCCGAAATCAATGTCGCTGACGTGAATTTTCTGTCCAAGTTTCAACGAACTGACGTCAATCTGTATGTGCTCAGGAAGTTTCGAAGGCACTGCTTCTACGAGGAGTTCTCTTGACGTTATCTCGAGTATTCCGCCTGCCTTGACTCCCTCCGGTGTTCCCGATGTCAAAACAGGGACCGCCACCTTCAACAACTCACCGGCGTGGACAAGCTGAAAGTCGAGATGAACAAGCTTATCGGTTAAAGGGTCTTTCTGAAATTCTTTAATCACAGCCAGAAGAGATTCTCCTCCGTCGTATTTCAGGTCTATGAGAGCTGGTTCTCCCTTAAGTTTTTTCATCACCGGGACTATCTTGTCTCTGTGAATGACAAAATTTCTGTTTTTTTCCTTGTGCCCGTAAATAACTCCGGGTATGAAACCTTCTTTTCTCTGCGCTCTGGCGCGGTTTTTGCCCGACCAATCTCTTTTCTCCACTTCAAGGCTGATTTTATGCATATCTGTCTCCTTTTTTATTTTTCAAAGAAAAAGTGAACTCAGCGAAGCCTCCTCGTGGATTCTGAGGACAGCCTCTCCGATAATCGAAGACACTGAAATTTCTCTGAAAAAACTTCTCATTTTGTCTTTTTTGACCGGAATAGTGTCGGAATATACAAACTGCTCTATAGGAAGGTTTTCCATCTTCTCCACGGAATCCTTAGAAAGAAGAGGATGCGCGCAATATACGAATATTTTTTTCGCGCCGTTTTCGACAACTGTCTTGATCGCATTTTCGATTGTCTTGCCTGTATCTATAATATCGTCAACTATCAAAACATTTTTGCCGCCCACATCACCTATTACATTGAATTTCTCTCCGATTCCGGATTTACCTCTTTTGTCTATGGCGGCAAGAGGAAGATCTCCGAGCTGTTTTGCGAAAAATCTCGCTTTCGATATTCTTCCTAGGTTCGGAGACAAAACGGCTAGTTCGTCGATTTTCATTTCTGAAAAATAATTTACAGCGTTATATGAGCTGTAGAGATGGTCAAAAGGAATGTTGAAAAAACCCGGAATCTGCTCAGTGTGAAGGTCTATCGTCACTATTCTGTCTGCCCCTGCTTTTGATATTACATCAGCCATCAGTTTGGCCGAAATCGGCACTCTGGGCTCGTCTTTTTTGTCCTGTCTTGAATATCCGAAATAGGGAATAATAGCCGTTATTCTTCTCGAAGAAGCCCTCCTCGCTGCGTCTATGAGCAGAAGTAATTCAACAATATTTTCTGCCGGCGGAAAAGTAGATTGGATGATGAATACGTCATCTCCTCTTATGCTTTCCAGAATCCTCACTCTGACTTCTCCGTCAGGATATCTCTCAACCCGAGCCCTGCAGGGGTCGGTTTTGAGATATGTGCAGATTCTCTCTGCCAACATCACGTTGCTGTTTCCGCTCAATATCCTCATGTTTCACCTTAATTTATCTGGGGCGGGTGGATTCGAACCACCGAATGCGGGAACCAAAATCCCGTGTCTTTCCGCTTGACGACGCCCCATCATATCCGGAGGTCTTCCAGCGAATTCCAACATTCGCTCGGCCCTGCCGTAAAAATCTTTGTCTTTTCTCCTTTCATACTTTTTTTTATACGAGAAACCGCTTCTTCGGCTAATCGGTTTTTAACGAAAAAACCGTAAACAGAGGAGCCGGATCCGGACAACATAGAAAACTCAGCGCCCGCATCGAGAAGCGAATCCCTGTAATATTTCAATTTTGAGTGACTTTTGAAAACAAAAGCCTCGAAATCATTGTAAAACTTTTCGTTTTTATACTGAAAAATCATTCTTTTATACTTTTCACGTCCAGATGTCAAGTCATAAGATTCATAAGCTTCTTTCGTTGAAACTCTGATTTCCGGAATGAGGATAACAAATACTCCCTTGATAGAAAAATCTCTAAAAGAAAGGACTTCTCCTCTTCCGACTGCTTTCGCGTTGCCGCCTTTGAGAAAAAAAGGGACATCGCTTCCAAGTTCAAGGGCTATCTTTTCTAACTCTTTTTCCGAAACTGTATTCTCTGAAAGAGAACACGCATAAAGCAACGCCACGGCAGCGTTTGAGGATCCGGCTCCGAGTCCTGTTCCCGCAGGGATTTTTTTTTCGAGAAAGATTTTCAGAGACGGGATTCCGCTAAATTTCTCTCTAACCTTTTTCATGGCCTTTATTACGAGGTTTTCCTCTCCTGGAGGGACAGTCTCTCCGCTCAGTAAAAGTTCATCGTATTTTCCCTCTTTTTTGAAAAAAATTCTGTCTCCGTAATCGAGCGATTGAAAAACTGTTTCTATCTCGTGATATCCGTCATCTCTTTTGCCTTTTATAGCCAGAGATAAATTCACTTTTACAGGGCAGATAAAGCTTTCGGTTGTCATTTAATTCAGCAAATCCGGGCGTGTGCAGCAGAAGTCATTTCTTTTAATATGGAGATATCTCTCTCAAGAGCAGTTCCGACTACGATTATATCCGCGCCGGCTTTTCTTTTCTCTTCGACTTCGCTAGCTTCTTTTATACCGCCTCCGGCGATGACGACGCCTGTGCAGTTTTGTCCCGCGCAAGAGATGAATTCGCCGGGAACGGAATTCACGGCGCCGCTGCCCGCTTCGAGATAGACGTTTTTCATTCCCATACATTCTGCCGCCATGACGTGTGCGGCGAGAATGTCAATTTTGTCTCGAGGGATCGGATTGGTGTTACTGACAAATTCCACGGCTGTCCTTTTACCGGATTCTATCAGAAGATACGCGACTGGGATGCTCTCAAGTCCGTATTTCTTGACGAAAACCGCATTTTCGAGCTGTTCTTCTATCAGCCATCGCGGGTTTCTGCCGGAAAGAAGCGTAAGAAAAAAAACTGCGTCCGCTTCAGGGATTATAAATTTTGAATTTCCTGGAAAAATGATGACCGGAAGACCGGTTGCTTTTTTCAACTCTACTGTGAACTTCTTCAGAGAATCGCTGAAAAGGGTAGAACCTCCAACTAAAACCGCGTCACAGCCGGCATCGGCTATGTTTTCGCTGATGTGCGGCAGTTTATCTGAGCCGATTTTGTCCGGATCGAGCAGAGGAAACAGAAGGGAGTTTTTTCCTCTTTTTATTTTATCCTTCAGTTCATTCCATGTCTTCATATTTTTCCTCTTCGGCTATTTTAGCGGCTTTTCGGGCGGTTTCGAACGAAAAGCCCCTGTTCACAAGTATTGAAACCAAATTTTTCTTCTTTTTCTTCACCAGGGCTAATTTTAAGGCAAGGGACAATTCGTCTCTCAAAGACGCTCTTGCGGAATAGATCTTCACGAGTTCATCGCTTATTCCTCTTTCCCGCATTTTTCTTTCCACATAAAAAGCGCCGGCAGGCTTGTTTTCTGTATATCTTTTCAAAAGTGCTTCTGCGATGGCTTCTTCGTCGAGAAGACTTTTTTGGGACAGAAATTTTATGGTTTTTCTGATTGAAAGATTCGAGAATTTCCGCTCCTTCAGCTTTCTCTCAATTTCTTTCGACGTCAGGTCTCCATAGGACAAAAATATATATGCTTTGTCAATAGCCCTCAATACTTCGTCTTTCGCAGTTAAAAAAAATAAATCTCTTTCTGAAAGATATGCTCCCTCTTTCCATTTCGAGAATAAAACATCCGTAGAAAATTCTCTTTTGTCTTCAAGCTTGATTTTCCAGTCTTTTTTTCCCTGATATACCCTTTCTATCCTAATCTGAGACTGAATCTTCATTTTCTCCGTTTGTCAGGCCGAGGGCTTTTCTTATCTCGACTTCTAGTATATCGGATACTTCAGGATGTTCCTTCAGGTATTGCCTGGCGTTTTCTTTACCCTGTCCTATGTTTTCATCCCCATACGAATACCATGTTCCCGACCTCTTCATCAAATTGAGCTCCAGTGCTTTGTCAATTATCTCTCCGTGTTTGGATATGCCTTCGTTGAAAAGAATTTCAAAATGCGCTTCTCTGAAAGGAGGGGCGACTTTGTTTTTGACTACTTTAACCAATGTCTCGTTCCCGACCGCTTGATCGCCGACTTTCAGGGTTCCGATTCTCTTTATTTCGAGCCTGCAGGAAGAATGAAATTTCAACGCGAGACCTCCGGGAGTCGTCGTGGGATTTCCCATCATTATGCCTATTTTATATCTGACCTGATTTATGAACACCGCCGCCGTCCCGCTTCTGGAGACGCCGCCTGTAAGTTTTCTCATGGCTTTCGACATCAGCCTCGCCTGAAGCCCTATCTGGGCGTCACCCATCTCTCCGTTTAATTCATCTGAAGGGACAAGAGCCGCAACGGAATCCACGACGAGAATGTCTAGTCCGCCGGAACGGACCAGCAGATCCGATATTTCGAGAGCTTGTTCGCCGGTGTCAGGCTGAGAGACTATCAGTTCATCGATGTTCACGCCGAGTTTCGAGGCGTAAGCAGGATCAAGTGCGTGCTCGGCGTCGATATACGCCGCCTTCCCTCCAGCTTTCTGGGCATTTGCGACGATGTGTAGCGCGAGGGTTGTTTTGCCCGACGCTTCCTGTCCGAAAATTTCCGTTATCCTTCCCCTCGGAATTCCTCCGACTCCGAGAGCGGCGTCAAGAGAAAGAGATCCCGTGGATATCGCAGGAATTTCTATTTTCACGTCGTCTCCGAGTCTCATTATGGATCCTTTTCCGAACTGCTTTTCAATTATTTTCATCGCGCTGTCTATTGCCTTGTCTTTATTCTGTTCAATTTCACGGCCGATCATCTCTTTGCCATGTGATTTAGCCATTTTTTTCTCCTTTCAGGGGAAAGCCTTCGAGAGATGTGTAAATGGCTCCCTCCGGCGTAAGTTCACTTTTATACAGCTTAAAAGATCTCACTTCGAAATTTGGGGTAGATGGAACAGCGGTTTTGGCGGGTATAGGGTCTTTTTTGAAACGGACAAGAGTGACGTGAGGAAAGTATTTTCTCTTCTCTTTTTCAAAACCGACTTCAGAGAGTTCTTCTTCGAGACTGCGGCAGACAAGCGAAAACATTTCCCCTCCTTGCTCGGTTTCAACGCACCCCACTCTGCCTCCCAAAATCCTGTAACCTCCTGTTTTGGCAGTGAAAGGCGAAATTCCTAAAGAAGCTTTTTCCGCCTTCTCGCGCAGTCCGGCAAACCTTTTTTCAGTGACCTCGCCTAAGAATTTCAAAGTGACGTGAATGTTTTCGGTGGGAACAATTTTAGACGATGAATCCATGAAATTATCAGTGCTGAATTTCCAAAGGACCCTTCGTATTTCCTCGGGCAAATCGAAGGCGAAAAAAAGTCTCATCTACATCATTACCGTTTCGCCGTTACGCAGTGAAGTCTTCCCATCCTCTGTCCGAGGTGCTCTGTATTCCCCTGAGTCTGAGTTTGAATTCGTCCGGGTTGCTGACGTTTTCTATAGCGTCCTCGTAAGAGACGATTCCTTTCTCGTAAAAATTCATTATCGACTGGTCAAAGCTCTGCATCTGATATTGAGCGCCTTCGACTATTGCCTGCGGTATTTTAAGCGTTTCGAGAGGGTCTAGGATGTATTCCCGAATCGTCGGAGTGTTTATCATGACTTCCGATGCGGGAACCCTTCCTCTTCCGTCCGCTCTCGGTATTAACCTCAGAGAAACTACAGCGACCAGTGTCGTCGAGAGAAGGACTCTTATGTGCTGCTGCTGATGAGGCGGATAGAAAGAAATAACTCTGTTTATTGTTTCAGCCGCATTGAGCGTGTGCAGAGTGGACATCACGAGATGGCCCGTGTCCGCGGCTTTCAGAGCGGTATCAATGGTGTCCATGTCTCTTATTTCTCCCACGAGAATTGTGTCGGGATCCTGCCTCATCGCCTGCCTGAGAGCGAGCGAGAATGAATTTGTGTCCGTGCCGATTTCCCTTTGGCTAATGACGCTTTTCTTGTCGGTGAATAGAAACTCTATCGGGTCTTCTATGGTAATGATGTTTTTAGAGACGTGTTCGTTAATATAATCTATCATTGCCGCCAGAGTTGTGGACTTACCGCTTCCGGTTGTTCCCGTGCACAGGATCATTCCTCTTGGTTTCATGCAGAGGTCTTTGAGGACCATCGGTAAATTCAGTTCTTCAAGCGGCCTGACATGCATAGGAATAGTTCTTAAAGCGAGAGCTATGCTCGACCTCTGCAGATATGCGTTCACCCTGAACCTCGCGAGACCGGGAACACCGACACCGAAGTCCAGTTCCTTGTCCCTTGCGAACTTCTTCTGCTGTTCAGGAGTCATAAGCTGGACTATGACTGTTTTAAGCTCTTCGGGAGACAGAGGCGGATGTTTCATCAGGTTCAGTTTGCCTGAAATTCTAAGGATAGGCGGGCTTCCGGCCTTTAGATGAAGGTCAGAAGCTTCTTTTTCGACCATCTGTTTCAAAACTGCTTTGAGATTCATATATGTCTCCTCACTTGAATACTTCGGGATCCAGTATCACTGTCAACAGCACGAAAACACTGTATAAAAACAAATTCAAAAGAAAAGGCCTGTCTGAATAAATGACTTTTTCCGGCATCTCTCCTTCCTTTTGAAGATGAACCACGAAAAGATATCTAAATATACCATATATCACAAAAATAGTCGAATAAGGCAGTAAAATTGCTCCTTTTTTTTCAGCCGTGTAAATCGCGTATGTGACTATCGTCGAAGAGGCTACGACAATTATCATCTGGTCGAGCAATTCTTTCGTATAATGCTTTAGCACTTTTCTGTGCGTTTCGTTTCTGTCCAAGAAAAGTTCCTGTCTTCTTTTGACGAGTGCGAGAAAAAGTGAAAGAAGGAGGACGGTAATCAAAAACCAGGAAGAAATCGCAACATTTATTGCGAAAGCACCGCCGACAGCTCTCGCCACAAAACCCAGAGCTATCATCATGACGTCGAGAATCACCACGTTTTTTAACCAAAGCGAATATGAAAGCGTCATTAGAACGTAAAAAAGGACGGTGACGGGAAACCTGAAAAAGTTTCCATCCGCACCTTTAGTAAACACAAACCACGGGATCTGCGTTATAAAGAGAAATACCGCCGCGAAGAAAAATGCGGGAAGTGATTTAATTTTACCTGAAGCCAGCGGCCTTTTTGCTTTTTCAGGATGCAGTCTGTCCCTTTTAAGGTCTATGATGTCGTTTACAGCGTATACAAATCCTGAAGCGCCGATAAAGCTCAAAAAAGCGCATAATGACAGAGCAACGGAATAAACATCAGTGAACTTTCTGGCAAAAATTAAAGCGGCGAATACGAAGACGTTTTTTATCCACTGTTTTGGCCTCGTTTCCTCAATAAGAGCAAATAAACCGTTCATATAATCCTTTCCTGCGGAATGTCCATGTCGGTTCGTCGCCGCCGAGATCGTCTATGTTCTTTATGAACCAAACACCTGAAATATCAGGCACCAGAGTTATCAACAACAGCCCTGAAGCCGGCGAATCGGCGTAGAATTCGTAATTGTAGTAAAACTGAGCCAAAGAATCCGTCGAATCCCTCTGAACCGGAGTCAGGATCAAAAGAGGCGAAGGTGTCCCGGAAAATACTATTTCTATGTATTCTTTTTCCTTCTGCTTGCCCCAATTCTCAAAAAGGCCGGCACTGCCGAAAGTGTCCGGATAATAAGGAGCGAAGAAAAAATCGCCGTCGAGACACCGTGCATAGTTCGCGGAACTTTTTTTCTCCACGCTCTTTGAAAAATTGGCGACGGCTATGCCGGGGGAAAACGGCTCTATCCAGAAATCAGACCCAGCGGGAGGTTCTGCTTCCCGCGGTGAAAAAAGGGTGCATGAAAAAACAGTCGTTAAAACCAGAATAGAAGGTAAAAATTTGCTTCCCATTGATCTTCACTTTTTTTATCCATTACCCTGCGAAGTTCCAGCACAGCCTGCCCTTTCGGCCCGGAATATTCAATCCCCAAACCAGCGTATCCTTTCAATGCGTAAGATTCGACGCCCGTCAATTCTTCACCGTTGGCGTGGAAAGAGATTTTTTCCTCGATTCCCCCGTATGGCTTGACGAATCCCCCGGGAATCCTCATTTTCACACCGGCCATCGCGTCAAAAGAACGCAGATACCTGTTCCTCAAAAAATACCATTTCCCGCCGACGTTTTCATCCGTTTTTTTATATCCCCCTCTGTCCTGCAATGCAAAGATTCCGTTCAGCAGAATAGTGAATCCGTCAGCGGCATAGGTGGTTATTTCAATTTTGTTTTCGTATTTTCTAAAAACTACATTTCTGTCACTTGCGAAAATAAAAAAAGTGTAGTCGGTTTTTATCGTCGAGATTTGTCTTAGGGTCAGAAAATCAAAAGGCTTGAGAAAAGCGCCGGCTGAAAGACTGTATGTCCTGTGCACTGTATTGCTCTCGGAATAATTTTCTGAAATATATACTGTGCTGTTTTCTCTGTAAAAAAATGAACAGTCAGTGTAAATTCCGGGGTTTAAGTCCGCAGAAATATTCAGCCCTGCTCCTCTGTCTGAGACATCGTAATCGCCGTATGATTCCTGCCTGTTTTGGAAAAAACGGTAAATGGACATGTATCCGTTCGCCCCCGCAGAAAATATTCTATTTCTCCATCGGGTTTCAAAAAGCAGTTTTGAAGTCACAATATCTTCTTCTCCGACGGCTCTCTTTGAATGAACTCCGTAACCCTGAGAAAAATCCAGCCTAAAAGACGTCTGCCTCAGATATAAATCAAAGAAGCATCCGCCTTCGGCGAAAAAATCTTCATTTGAAAAAAAATCGCTCTCCGGATAGTTTTTTGCCAGATATCTTGTCTTCCAATAAGATTCAGCGAAAAAACCGCTGTGTCTGAAAAAATTCCATCTTCCGTCCGCGGTAAATTCGTATCTGTTGAACCTCGTCCTTCCTCCAGTCGAGGGATAAGATTCAAAGTCCGCCCTGCCGGAGAACCGGTTCTGTATTTGCTTCAGATTGAACGACGCTTCCGTCCTTGCTGTGTATCTCTTTGTAAGTTTCTTTATCTCCGCGGCAAGCCCCGCCCTGACATCGGCGAAAAATAATCTTTTGACAATTTCCAAATCGGCGGAGGCTCCGGGGTTTTCCACTCTCGCTAAAGTGTCGGTTCTCCTCGTGTAGATCTCTATAGTGGGAGTTAATGAAGCATTTATAATCGTGTTTCCGGCTCTTATCTCCCTTCCCGCTGTCAGTGCGATGCTCTGTGTCCGTGTTTCGCTGGAATAATTTTCGACTCTCGAAAAATCTGCGAGAAGCCTGAAATAGCTGCTTTTGTATCTCGAAAGAAGGGAAAAATCCGTTTTCTCGTCTATCATTCCGGAGACGAGATTTTTCTTTCCGCTCCATCCCACTTCAGGATAAAAATTAAATCCTCCGGTGCAGAATGAATTTCTGAGATAGAGATTTGAAGAAAGTATCCTGTTCCTGTATACGACAGAAGATTCGGTGTTGAAAGACAATGCGAGAAGGGAAATAAGCAGAATCACTTCCGCTTTATCCTTTCGCTCATCAATATAAATTCCCCGGGGCTGAGTTCCTGAGCCCTTCTGCGCAGCAACTCTTGTAATCCGTCAATACCTTCAAGCTCGTAAAAACCTTTAAGGTTGTTCAAAAGTATTTTTCGTCTCTGTCTGAAAGAGCATTTGACCAGATTTTCGAATTCTTTTTCTGAAAACAATCCCCCGCAGGCGAGTTTTGTATTGAATATTATCCTCACTGTCGCAGAATCAACACCGGGTTTTGGGTAAAAGCAATCCGGGCTCTGACGGGCAACAATTTTAGATTCCGAACAATAACCGAACAAAACCGAAAGTATTCCGTAATCCCGTGAAGACGGCAATGCAGTCAGTTTCTCTGCAACTTCCCTCTGCAGCGTGAAAACACATGCGCGGAGTTTTTCTTTCAACTCAAAAGCCCTCCTCAAAATCCTCTTGCTCACGTAGTAAGGAAGATTGCCAATCAATACAGCCTTTTTTCCTGTTGGACCGAATATTTCCTCCGGCTCTAATTTAAGAAAATCCCCCGATATCACTCTCGCTCTGCCGCCTAAAACTTTTTTAAGGTAGGATGCGAGATCTGCGTCCTTTTCAATGAGGATGAGTTCATTCGCCTTTTCGGCCAGAGTAAAAGACAAAGCTCCTGTTCCCGAACCTATTTCAACAATCAAGAGATCTTCCTCAAAGGGGACAGCCCCGCATATTTTTTTTGCCATGTTTTTATCTATTAGAAAATTCTGACCCATCGATTTTTTCGGCTTTATGCCGACTGAAGAGAGCTTTTTGACGATTTCCACAGATTTCAATTCAGGCTGAAAAGCCGGTTTACGTTTGACTCCACTTCATCCGCCACACTCTCTTCTTCTCTATTGAGGGCAACCGAAACAAATTCGAGGATTTTTTTCAGATAAGAGGGTTCGTTTACCCTTCCTCGGAAGGGAACCGGTGAAAGATAAGGGCAATCTGTTTCAAAAACCGCATTCTCCATTCCGGTCCTCCTGAGCACGTCCATCCTGTCGGCATTTTTGAATGTCAATATGCCGTTGAAAGACAAAAAATATCCTCTGTCGAGGCATTTTTTTGCCTGGTCGAAATTTCCTTCAAATGAATGCAGCAAAACTTTGATTTTTTCGAAAGAGCCGAGGACTTCCATCACTTTGTCCATTGCGTTTCTCGAATGAACGACAACGGGCAGTTCCGCGGCAAGGGCAAATTCCAGATGATACTCAAAAACTTTTATCTGATCCGACATTTCGGAAAATCCGTAATACAAATCAATTCCTGTTTCGCCGACTGCCACGAGTTTTTCACATCCGGCAAATCCATGTAAAAAGTTTTTCTTCATATTTTTTTTTTCGCTGACAAAATCATGGGCACAATGAGGATGACAGCCCACTGTGAAAAAAAGATTTTCCTTGTCTTTTGTAAGCTCAGACGCTTTAGAGCTCGATGCTTCATCGTATGAGACAACTACTATCTTCCCAACTCCTGCCTGATGAGCCCTTTTTAAAATATTTTCAATGTCGCCTTCGAGTCTCGGATCCTGAAGGTGGGCGTGGGTGTCGGTCAAAGTCACAGCAATTTTATCCTTTTTATGTTAATTCTCGTCTCTTGAGCGGGTTTTGATAGAAATACAGAAATCAACTCGACGTTGAAGCCGGGTTCAATGAAGTTTTCCCCGCTTCTGAATTCCTCAAAAGCTATGTCGTGTCTTTCGTAAAAAGTGTCTATTGTGAATTCACCGTAAAAAACCCCTTTGTCCGTCCTGAGCTGTATTCCGCATTTTGTCCTATTCGACGATTTCGCTTCAACGGATAAAAATTTAAAATCGCTCCAGTCACGTGGCAGAATATTTGATTCGATGTTTGACCATTTATCGTCCGGCAGAGCAGTGAAAATCATTTCCCCGTCCTGACGCCTGAGTTCTGCCCTTCTGCGCGGTTTCCATGCTCTGGTGTATGACGGAGCATGGATGTCGTCGAGAACGGGAAATCTCGAAACCATTATGTCTCGTCTGATTTTAAGACTCGTCAAATCGTATGCGGCGGCATAGAACAGAATAAGAGAAAAGACCGCGCCGAAAAAAAATCTTTTTCTGCCTTTTATTATTACTAAAGCGCAGATACTGCCCAGCGCGCTTCTGATGATGTCGTCGATCCCCGCGCTTCTTTCGGGATAAGCCAACTGTAAAAGTTCAACCGCGCACGAGGCGGCAACGGGTATTACAAAAGCGAGAAACATCCTTTTCCTTCCCGGTCTTGACCCCGCTATCAGAAATGTCGCCGTCCCGGTCAGAAAAAAATGCATGGTATTGAATAAGGCTCCAAGCTCGATCCTGCCGTTCTGGCTCGAAGGCAAAAGAGGAAGCAGGACAAGAACAACGACAAACGCCCATCTCAAAGTATAATAATATTTTTTATTCAAACTCCTCTTTCCTTCTCATTCCATATCAGTTTGTGGAGCTGAAGCTGAAGTCTTGCATTTAGGCCTGACTTTAAGAGCCATTCGGCGAGATCCGAGAATTTTACTTTTCCGAAAACAGGTGAAAAAAAGAGATTCGCCTTATTTTCAAGTTCTCTTTCCCAGATTAAATTTTTGGCGAAATTAAAATCTTCTCTGCAGGCTACAACGAATTTTATGTCGTCGGTTTTTTTTATCTTGTCGTAATTCAGCGCAAGCATTTTATCCTTCATGCCGGAGCGAGGCAGTTTACAATCCATTATGATATGGACATCTTTTCCGAGAACTCCAATGTCAAGGCTTCCGTTTGTCTCGACCGCGGTTAAAAAATTTTTTTCCGTTAGTCCGCTCAATAATTCTGCCGATCCCTTTTGAATCAGCGGTTCACCTCCGGTCAGCAAAACTCTGCGGATTTTGAAAGACTCTATCCTGTCAAAAACCTCATGGAGAGGAATTTCTTCACCTTCATAAAAAGCGTATCGGGTGTCGCACCATGAACACCTGAGGTTGCATCCTGTTGTCCTGACTATTACGAAAGGATAACCTGCCAAAGAAGACTCGCCGAGAATCGTCTTAAATATCTCGCATACCTTAAGCATAAGGAGTGGGGTCAAAGACTCCGGCGCTTCTGAACGCCTCTCTTCTTATTTTACAGCTGTCGCATTTTCCGCAGGCTTTGCCTTCTGCTCCGGGATTGTAGCAGGAATGGGTAAGGGAGAAATCGACCCCGAGCTCTTTGCCCAAAGAGACTATCTCGGACTTTTTCATATATAAGAAAGGAGCGCTTATTTTCAGTTTTGAATCCCTGAAAAAAAATCCAGTCCCGAGATTAACGGTTTTTTCGAAAGACTCGACAAATTCAGGCCTGCAGTCGGGGTAACCTGAATAATCCAGGGAGTTGGCTCCGTAGAAAACATAAAAAGCTTCCGAAGCCTCCGCCCATGCAGACGCGACGGAAAGAAACACGAGATTTCTCGCGGGGACATAAGTGTTGGGGAGATTATCCCCGATTTTGCCGAAGTCATTTTCCGGGACATTCAAGTTTTTATCGGTCAAACTCGAACCCTTAAAATCGCTCAGGGCAATTTTAAACTCTTTAACCTCGCCGCAGCCCAGAGATTCTGATACTTTTTTTGCCGCCTCTATTTCTATTAGATGCCTTTGTCCGTAATCGAAAACAATGGGCAGAGTTTTCATTTTTTTTTCTTTTAGGACATAAGCGAGCAGGACGGAAGAATCCAGTCCGCCCGAAAGCAATACGACGGCTTTTTTTTCTGTCAAAACCTCATGAACCTCGTATTCGTGAGAACTCTGCAGGAGTTTTGTGTGACAAGGACGTCGTCTTCCAGCCTGCACCCCCCGAGTTTTGAATGATAGACCCCGGGTTCAATAGTGAAGACCATTCCCGGTTCTATTTTGAGGGGTTTGAATTTTCTGAGCATTTTTTTATCTCTTGGCTTTAGGGCAAATCTTCCGGGATCGTGAACGTCGAGACCAATACCGTGTCCGAGAGAATGCGGCATCGCCATCTTTGCATCTTTTATGACCCGGTCCGCCGCTTC
>JAFGIG010000056.1 GCA_016929715.1 Caldifarciminota bacterium | reverse complement strand
TTTCTTTGGAATAAACGAAATTCAGATGAAATCCGCCGCCGGTATCTCAATGATACAGGTCCTTGCGTCGTCCCTGTCCGGTTTACTTGTCCATCACAAAAACAGGTTTGTCGATCACAGAGCTCTTTTTCTCATAGGAATTCCGATGGCGGTATCTTCAATAGCGGGAGCGTATTTTTCAAAATATTTAGAAGACATGACTGTTTCGGTTATTTTCGGCATTTTTTCCTCTGCCGCTTTTTTTCTTTTTCTACAAAAAAAAACAAATCTTTCCAGAGATGAGACAGTAGCATCGGTTTTGGGATTGAATATCTTTTTATCAGTCCTAATAGGGATTTTTGTCGGATCTCTTTCAGGTATAGTCGGCGCGGGAGGCGGTTTTATACTCGTCCCGCTCATGACGGTCGTTCTCGGAATGCCGCTGAAAACCTCAATTGGAACAAGCCTCGGAATAATACTCTTAAGCGCATTGTTCGGTGCAGTCGGAAAAATTATTTCACTGCAAGTAGAGTATTCGGCAGTAATACCGGTTGTCATCGCTTCAATTCCCGCTTCTGCTGCAGGTGCGCACTTGAGCAGATATCTTCCTTCTAAATTGTTGAAATTCATTCTACTCGCCGTGATTGCCGCCAGCTCCGCCCAGGTCTGGATGAAGGTATTCTTAAAAACATGAGAAATCTCGTCCCTGAGCTCATTAACGACATATTCATAAGAGGATATGAAAAAATCTACTAAATGACGAAATCTTTATATTTCATGATAAAATAAAGAATAATGATTGATTATAAAAAATTTTGTCGCAACCGGCGGAAATAAATGAAGCCATTAAAAATAGCTGAAACCAAAGGATACCGCAGAGTTTGGCTGATAACAACAAATGACAACACGAAATTGAATTTGAAAAATCTTTTTCTCTGACTTGACTATAGAGGAGGAAATATGAAAAAAGCAGTATTTTTGCTGTTTTTTCTTTGCGGCAGCGCAAAAACTGAAATTTATCTTGTCGGGCCGACAAAGCCTTACACCCAGCTTCAGCAAGTGACAGACCTTCTCAATCCGGGAGATACGGTTTTTGTTGACGGAGACAACATATACACGGGCGGAGTCTCTTTTACGAGAGCTGGAACTCCGAGCGAGAAAATCGCCGTCATCGGCGTTAGAATTAACGGCAGCCGCCCCGTAATCTCAGGAGGAATCAACACGGTCGCTTTCATCTCCCCATGGCCATACGAAAACGGAGCCGACCACTATATCTTTCAGGGATTTGAAGTGACGGAAGGAACTTCGAGAGGCATTTATCATCAGGCTGACGACCTCACTATAAGAGATGTCCTCGTCCGGGATTGCCCCGCGCACGGAATACTGGGGGCGGACCAGGGGTCAGGCTCATGCCTTATTGAATTTGTCGAGGTGAGAAACTGCGGCGAAGGCGACCGTAGACATCAGATTTATATGGCTACCGATGAAGTCCACCACCCGGGTAGCGTTTTCAGGATGCAGTTTTGTTATATTCACGATGCAAACGGAGGAAACAACGTCAAATCGAGAGCCGAACGCAATGAAATATACTATAACTGGATCGAAGGAGCTTTTTATCACGAACTTGAACTAATAGGATGCGACGAAGGAGACACAGGTAATATTCACCTTAAAAGAGAGGACTCTGACGTCGTCGGAAACGTCCTTTTAAAGAAAGCTACAAGCTCAGGGAACAACCCGCAATTTTATGTGACGAGAATCGGCGGAGACGGAACGGGAATGACACACGGCAGATACAGATTCGTAAACAACACAATTATATGCGGGACTAGTGCGGTTTTCAGATGTTTCGACACTCTCGAATGTCTTGAAGTTCACAACAATGTTTTCTACAGGCAGGGTGGAGAGGTAAATATAATAAGGACACAAGATGCTTTTTGGGTTCACGACACTGCCGTTATCACAGGCAGCAACAATTGGGTCTTTCAGGGGGCTTTGAACATACCGACTCAGTGGACGGGAACCATTGAAGGCGCAGATCCGGGTTTTGTCGATTATTCTACATTTGATCTGAGAATTTCAGCGGGAAGCCCTCTTGTCAATTCCGGGAATTCATCTTTGGCCGGCCCTGTTGGCATGCCTTTTCCAAACCCTCTTTTTCCTCCGGTTTTTCATCCGCCCCTGCTAGAAATACAGTCAACCGCGTCACCGAGGCCCATTTGGGGAACAATAGACATAGGCGCTTTTGAATACTCGCCGACCCCAGTAGAAGAGTTGACACTAAAAGACGAGGCCGAAGATGTTTTTATTGATGTCATCTCTTGTGATGGAACCCAGGGGGATATAAGGCTTAGATTTTTTTTACAGGGAAATCGACATTTCAAAGTTTTAGTTTTTGATATAACCGGCAGGTGTATCGCTCGCACGGGCGGTTTGTCAGATATAAGCGGTGAAACCGAAGTTGTATTTTACTTTGAGAAAAACAGGCGCCAGTCTTCGGGGTGCTATTTTGCGGTTCTCGAGAACGATAAATTCAGGTCAGTTCATCCTTTTCAAATAGTTTTTTAGAGTTTATATTATAATAAAGAGTAAAAATTGTTAGAAAAAATACTCGAGAGCATTTCTGACGGCGTCTTCACAGTGGATTTGAATTGGAAGATAATGTATTTCAACAGAGCTGCTGAAGAAATAACCGGAATAAAGAGGAAAGACGCCTTGGGAAAAAACTGTTGCGAAGTGTTTAAGTCGAACATGTGCGAAAACCAATGTCCCCTCAGAAAGACATTGAAAAGCGGCAAACCTCTTATAGACAGAACCGGTTACATAATTGACCTCAAAGGGGAAAAAATTCCGATAAGCGTTTCGACTGCAATTCTTCAGAACGAAAAAGGAGAAGTTATTGGAGGAGCGGAAACCTTCAGGAACCTGAGCGAGCTATATGAGCTGAAAAAAGAAATTGAGGGAAGAAAATCATTTGGCGATATGTTCAGCGAAAGCTTCCAAATGCAGAAAATATTCAGTATTCTTCCCGCTGTATCTGAATGTTCGAGCACTGTTCTGATTCAGGGAGAGACGGGGACGGGAAAAGAAGTATTGGCTAAGACTATACACAAAATGAGCGGCCGCGCCCAAAAACCATTTATCGCCATCAACTGTTCAGCCCTGCCGGACACTTTGCTTGAATCTGAGCTCTTTGGGTATAAGAAGGGAGCTTTTACGGGAGCGGACAGGGATAAAGCCGGAAAATTTACAACCGCAGATGGAGGGACGCTGTTTTTGGACGAAATTGGAGAATTGTCCGGGGCATTTCAGGTCAAACTTCTCAGAGTTTTGCAGGAAAGGGAGTATGAACCGCTCGGATCAAATGAAACAATGAAAACAGATGCCCGAATAATTGCCGCTACAAACAAAGATCTGTCAGAGATGGTGAAAAAAAATGAAATCAGACAGGATTTGTTTTACAGGTTGAATGTAATAACAATTGAGTTGCCCCCTCTGAGAAAAAGAAAACAAGACATACCTTATCTTGCCGAACAAATACTCCAGAGACTGAATATTTTACAGAAAAAAAACATAGCGGGTTTTTCACATGATGTTATCTCAGCTTTTTTCGCATGGGCATGGCCCGGGAATATTAGAGAACTGGAAAATGTTATCGAGAGGGCTTTTGTTCTCTGTTCGAGAAAAACCATAAGTTTAGAAGATTTGCCCCCTGAGTTGATTGCGACTGATTTTGTCCCTTCTAAGACAAGTGACATCAGAACGGCAAGAATTCTCGTCGAGGAACGGACGATTTTGGATGCTCTTGAGAGAAATAACAACAACAGAAGCGCCGCCGCGAAAGAACTTGGTATAGACAAGACAACTTTTTATAGAAAAGTTAAAAATTACGGAATTAAACTCCCACAAAAAAGACGAAAGTCATCTCCCGGAAATAGTGGCGAATAAGCAACCTTAATTTAGATTAAAGTGCTGTATTTGCCACATA
>JAFGIG010000008.1 GCA_016929715.1 Caldifarciminota bacterium | reverse complement strand
TTAAAATCTCTATGGGGGTGTAGCTCAGTTGGCTAGAGCGCCTGCCTTGCACGCAGGAGGTCTCCGGTTCGAATCCGGTCACCTCCACCACTTATGAATCCAAATCAAATTTCGGAATACTGATCGTCAGCAGCACCGCTTTTGTGTTTTGCCAGAAAGAAAAAGAATACGATAACAGCGGAAAGAGCCGATGCAGCGGCTATCCAAAAAAGGTTTTTCCCTGTTGTCAGCTGAAAAAATAAAGTGGCTGTTATCCAAGCTGTAAGAGTGAGATATACTGCGCTTAAAATACCTAAAAACAGCCCCGATTCTCTCGATATCACAGCGAAAGCGGAAATACACGGAAAATAGAGAAGAATGAAGAGAAGATAAGCGTAAGCGGCAGGTTTCCCTCCTTTGAAATAACGGCTCATTAACCCGAAAACTTTATTGCGTTCATCAGGTGTATCAGCACTGCGGGATTCAGACCCTTCAAAAAAGTTAAAGACGGGCCAGAAGACCTGAGAAAGGTTTTCAGGGACCGACATAAAAGCTCTCTTAATTTCATACAAGACGCCGACGGATGATTCATCGGAATTTTCAAGCGCTGACATTTGTCCATATAGCGAATTGAGAGTTCCGACGACAGATTCTTTTGCGAAGACCCCCATGAGAAGGCCTACTGAAGCCGGCCAATTGTCATTGTCGATACCTATAGGCGAAAAAACGGGAGTGATGGTTTTCCCGAAAAAAGCGAGAACTGATTTGTCTGTGTTTTCATTGCCGAAGGAACCGTCTGTGCCGATGGAATTAATAACTGTCAATATAGCAACGGCTAAAACTATGATTTGTCCCGCTTTGGAGATAAATGATTTGAGTCTCAACCATGTATGAAAGAGGATGTGTTTCGGCCTTGGAGCGTGATATGTCGGTAATTCCATTACGAAGTATGAATGGCTTTTTCTGAAAATCGTATTTTTGAGAAGAAGCCCGGTTAAAACGGCGAATGCTATTCCTGTAAGGTATAACGAAATGACTATCAAAGCGGCGTTTTGAGGAAAAAAAGCCGCCGTAAAAAGGGCATAGACTGGCATTTTAGCGCCGCAGGACATAAGAGGAGCGAGAAAAACAGTCATCAGCTTGTCTTTTCTGTTTTCGAGAGTTCTTGAGGCGAGAACCGCCGGAACAGTGCAGCCGAAACCTATAAGGAGCGGAACGAAAGCTTTTCCGGGAAGGCCTATCCTGCTCATGTATTTGTCCATGACAAACGCCGCCCTTGCCATGTAGCCGCTGTCTTCCAGTAAGGCAAACAGAAGGAACATAAAAAATATTATAGGTATAAAAGTTGAAACAGTCTGAATACCTCCACCAATGCCGTCTGCGAGAATGACTTTCAACCATAACGGAGATCCCACTTTTTCGAGGAGAGAACCCAATCCGTCTACGAAAAGGGTTCCCGACAGTATATCGAAAAAGTCCGTGAAAGCTCCTCCGAATGTTATAGTTGTCCAGAAAATGCCATACATTATGGCGAAGAAAATCGGCAGTTTTAAGTATTTGTTTAGGACAATTTTGTCAATCCTCTCGGTAACCGAAGTCCTTTGAGCTATTCTGTGAATAACACTTTGGCAGATGCTGTGAATGAAGCCGTATCTGTAATCAGCTAATATTATTTCAATGGGGTCTCCGAGTATGTTTTCGATTCGAATTCTCGCCGATTTCAGCTCTTCATCGGATACAATCCCTTTATTTATAAGTAGATTTTTTACAAAAACATCATCTTCGAGAAGCTTGACACAGAGCCATCTTGGATTTATTCCGGTTGCAGATGAAATTTGTTTTGCTTTTTTCTCCCACAGTGAAATCACATTTTCTATTTCATTGGGATATTCGAGTTTTGATTTAGAGACGATGCCGTTGCCGGTATTTTTTAAGATGAGGTTCCTCAGAAATGCAATTTCACACTTTTTCACCGCGCTGATCCCTATGACTGGAAGGGACAATTGCCTTGAAAGCTCCTGAATGTCAATTTTCAGTTTATGTCTCAGGGCTACATCGGTCATATTGACTGCTAATATCATAGGAACTTTCATTTCTATCAACTGGACAGTTAAATACAAGCTTCTCTCGAGGTTCGAACCGTCGAGAATGTTAAGAATAAAGTCCGGTTCCGAACTTAAAATGTAGTCTCTGGCGACTTTCTCGTCTTCTGAAAGAGCTGAAAGCGAATATATGCCGGGTAAGTCGACAATGGAGATTTCACCGTCGAAAGCATCGCAAATCCCGTCAAATTTAAGTTTTCCTTCCCTTTTTTCGACTGTTACACCGGGCCAGTTACCCGTTTTTATATTTCCGCCGGTCAGAGCGTTGAAGAGGGTTGTCTTTCCGCAGTTTGGAACGCCTATCAGAGCCACCGAGAATTTATTCATAGCATAAAGAGGAGGTTTTAATAGAAAGTTAAACTCTTTTTACGAATATTCTGTGCATCATGCCGCCTCCGAGGATGATTCTTGAATCGCCGATTTTCAAGAGGCATGGTCCGCCCGGGCTGTTATTTGAAATTTCAGCGATGATGCCCGGGATTATTCCCATGCTAATGCATTTATCCCTGAAAAGCTTGCCTCCTTTAAGCTCGCATATCATGAACTTTTCCCCTTCTTTTGCGTATAAAAGCGGGAATTCTCCGTTTTGTCTATTTTTCATTCTGCCTCCGCCTGATAGAGCTGAATTGCAGAAAAAATCTGATAATCTTAAAAATCTCATTCCTGCTCTTTTTCTGTGGTTTTCTTTCCCCTGTATTTGTCGAGAAACTCGACGAAATCCGATAGCTTTTCGAGAGTCTCAGTGCTGATGTTATGCTCGATTTTGCAAGCTTCTGCAGCAGCGGTTTCTCTCGGAACTCCGAGGTAGGATTCGAGAAAGTTAAAAAGGACATTGTGCTTTCTTTTTATTTTTTTCGCGACATCTTTTCCTTTCTCAGTCAGTCTTATCAAAGAATATCTTTCCTGGCATACGAGGTCCAGAGACCTGAGTTTTTTTATTGCCGAAGTGACAGACGGTTTTTTTACATTTAATGCTCTGCTGACGTCAGTGACACGGACGTCTTTGGTTTTTTGAGAAAGATTAAGTATCGCTTCGAGATAATCTTCCATGTGAGAAGTAATTTTGTTTTCAGTTTTCTTTTTCATGTTAGTTAACACTAACAAAAGAATCTATTATTGTCAATAACTTTTTTACAATTAGATCGATTTTTTATTAGAGGGTGTTTTTTAGTTCGACTGAAGATAATGGGACTAATTTTGTTTTTCCCCTGAGGGTGATTTCCTCAAGAGGTGTAATTTCGTATTCTTTTTCGGGTTTAATTATTTTGAGGGCATCGTTGGATGATATAATCTGCCTGTCGAGTTCTTTGCAAATTTCAGTGATCCAGGAAGAAAAACTCCGAATAAAAATTTTGAAATAATCTCTATTTTAAGAACATTTATTGCAAATGTGATATTGAGTGTATAGAATGAAGTCAAAAGAATAAAGGCAGAAAATGCTTCATGGCGCATGGGAGGAAATATGAAAATCAAATGGCTCGGTCATTCATGTTTTGTTCTTGAGACAAAAAACGGAATGAGAATATTAACGGATCCTTACGAATCCGGAGGATACGGAGGAGCAGTCGGTTACGGAAAAATTGACGAAGAAGCAAATATAGTCACAGTGAGCCATTCTCACGCGGACCACAACAGCGTGAAATCTGTCCCAGGAAGATTTGATGTGGTCAAAGACGAATCCCAAAGAAATTTTAATGGCATCAAGATAAGGGGCGTAAAAACATTTCATGATGACTGCGGAGGAAAAGAAAGAGGCGAAAACATCGTCTATATTATCGAAGCCGAAGGGCTGAATATTTGTCATCTCGGAGATCTCGGTGAGGTTTTTAGCGACGAGAAAGCCAAAGAGATA
>JAFGIG010000055.1 GCA_016929715.1 Caldifarciminota bacterium | reverse complement strand
TCAACGTCACCGCTATAAATACTAATACCCTTATCCTGTCCTTTGTCATCGGGCGGCTCCCCTCCTTTTATCCCTCAAATATTATTTAATCCTGTTTAATAAAACCTTTATATCTTCCATCCATCTTCTCTTAGACCTCTGCGGTTCCAAAAGATTTTGGGTGAGATTTACCTTGAGAGTGTCGATGTCGATTTTCCTGACAAGTTTTTTTCCCATAGCCAGCGAAATATCCCCTGATTGTTCCGACACGACGATACTGATGGCGTCTGTTTCCTCTGCTATTCCCATTGCTGCCCTGTGTCGCATTCCGAGCTGACTTGTTTCTTTTCCGAGATATCTGTTTGTCCAGGGGAGTCTTGTTTTTGCGGCGATAATTTTTGAGCCTTTGATTATTACAGCGCCGTCATGAAGCGGAGAGCCTTTGCAGAAAATCGTCTCTAGGAGATAGCTTGAAACCGTTGCGTCAAGGCTCACTCCGTCTTCTCTGAGAAGATGCTTGAGGCCTACCAGTCTTTCCACGACAATCAACGCGCCAATGTATTGATCCGAGAGCCACTGACAGGCTTCGACTATTTCTTCAATAGTCCTGTTGTATTCAATGTCTGATTTGTCTTTTCTGAGAAATTCAAAATACTGCTTTTTCCCTATCGATGATAGTATCGATCTTATTTCGGGCTGAAAGACTATCACAAAAGCAATCAGCCAGACAGTTTCCAGACCCTTCAAAAGCCACGAAAGCGCTCTGAGCTGAAGAATATTCGCCAGAAATCCGAGGAGAAAGACGAGTATCAAGCCGGTGAGCATAGAAATCGCTTTAGTGCCGCGGAAAAAAAGAAGAATGAAGTATATTATCAGAGAGACGAGAAAAATATCAATTACGTCGAGAGTGATGAATTGGACTAAACCCATCTGCCCTCCCTTATGGCATTGAAAGCTGTTTCGAGAGCTTTTTTAGTCTCTAAAACATCGTGTGTCCTGAAAAGAAAAACCCCCTCTGTCAGAGCGAGAACAGAAAGCGATATAGACCCGGAAAGCCTCAAAGCCGGAGTCTCCCCTCCTCCAAGGGCTCCTATCATGGATTTTCTCGACAAACCGACATAAACGGGTTTTTCCAGAAAGCTCCTGAGGTCTGAAAGTCTTCTCAGGAGAGTGAGATTGTGCCTCAAGGTCTTGCCGAAACCGAATCCGGGATCGAGGACAATATTTTCCGGAGACAAACCCGACGATTCGAGGTGTTGCGCTTTTTCCTCCAAAAAATCCCTTACCTCTTCAAAAACATCTTCATATTGGGGGTCAACCTGCATGTTAAGAGGAGATCCTTTTTTGTGCATCAGCACAGCTCCGGCATCGTATTTTACGGCAGTTTTGATCATGTCAATATCTGTAAATCCCGATATGTCATTCACGGCGTCACATCCTTCTTCAAGCGCCATTTCGGCGGTTTCGGAGTGGACTGTATCGACGGATATCGGAATGGATGTCTTTTCTCTTATCTCTTTTACGACGGGCAGGATTCTGGCGGATTCTTCTTCGAAAGAGAGGGGAGAGCTTCCGGGTCTTGAAGACTCGCCTCCCACATCTATCATGTCCGCTCCCTGTTTTTCCATCTCGAGAGCGAGAGACACCGCACCTTTGAAATCCGGATTTCTCGATTCTTCGTAAAAGCTGTCTGAAGTAACATTTATGACCCCTATTATTCGAGGTCTGTCCAATATGAGCTCTTTTCCTCTCATCTTCCAGATCTGAAGTTTTTCTTCTCTTAAAAGTATTTCCTCTATTTTTTCTGCGAGTTCTTTCAGCCTGAATTGCTGGATTGATATTTTTCGGGCTATCGCCTGGAGCTGAGAACGCGTTCCCATGAGCAGAACTTTCGTTCTCTGTGACGTGCCGTCAATGACTCCGCCGGAAACAGCAGCTTCCGCTCCCGAAGAAAGAGCCGACTGTTTGAGAACATTGCCGCCTGCCATGGAAAGATCGTCTATGTAAAGGCATATCGTCTCTGATTTACTCCACATAAGGTCCCAAGCTTCAATATCGACACCGATTTTTTCGAAAGCTCTCAATACGTCTTTTTTATGATAGAGAGCGCAGACCTGGACTTTCATTCCTGTTCTCTGTTTATCGGTTCTTTTCCGCATTCAGTTATTATTTCATCTATTTCAGATCCGGTTATAACCTCTTTTTCGAGAAGTTTTTTAACCATTTTCTCAAAAACATCAAAATTCTCCCGAATTATCTCAAGAGCCTTTTTATATGAATCATCGAGAAGTTTTTTGACTTCTTCGTCTATGACAAGGGCGGTCGCTTCGGAATACTCTTTGCCGTATGAGAATTCCTTGCCTCCTATTGAAAATCTCTCATCGCTTCGCCCGTAATTTACGGGTCCGATTTTGTCGCTCATCCCCCATTCCGCAACAATAGTCCGGGCTATCTGAGTCGCTTTCTCGAGATCGTTCGCCGCTCCTGTTGTAGGCTCGCCAAAGACGAGTATCTCGGCCGCTCTGCCCCCAAGAAGCTGGGAAAGCATGCTTTCAAGATATTTTTTTCTGTAAATTCTCTTGTCGTCTATAGGCAGAGACTGAGTCACTCCGAGAGCTCTTCCCCGGGGTATTATTGAAACTTTATGAATGGGGTCGGATTCTTCAAGAAATTTGGCTACAATGGCATGGCCGGCTTCGTGATTTGCAGTAATAATTTTTTCTTTTTCGTTTATCAGTAAAGATTTCCTCTCCACTCCCATCAGGATTTTGTCTTTAGCCCATTCAAAATCCGTCATCTCGAGATAGTCTTTATTTTGTTTCGCCGCCTGAAGCGCGGCTTCATTAGCCATGTTCGCAAGATCAGCGCCGACAAATCCCGGGGTCTGTTTAGCCAGGACACCCAAATCCACATCAGGAGAAAGAGGGAAGTTTTTAGTGTGGACCTCGAGTATTCCCTTCCTTCCTTTTACATCAGGCAGATCCACCATCACTCTCCTGTCGAATCTTCCGGGCCTGAGCAGGGCTGCATCGAGAATCTCGGGGCGGTTAGTAGCCGCCACGACAATTATTCCCTGGTTTTGTTCAAATCCGTCCATTTCAGAAAGCAGAGCGTTCAGAGTCTGTTCCCTCTCTTCGTGAGCGCCGGACAAAGAGTTGCCCCTGTGTCTGCCGACAGCGTCTATCTCGTCTATAAAAATAATGCAGGGAGTATTTTCCTTGGCATTCTTAAAAAGATCCCTCACCCTGCTCGCGCCGACACCGACAAAAATCTCGACAAAATCCGAACCCGTGATAGAAAAGAACGGAACATCCGCTTCACCCGCCACCGCTCTGGCTAGCAGGGTTTTTCCCGTCCCCGGAGCGCCTATGAGCAGGACACCTTTCGGAACTTTCGCGCCGAGTCTAGTGAACTTTTTAGGGTCTTTCAAAAATACAATGACTTCGCGGAGTTCTTCTTTGGCTTCTTCCTCGCCGGCGACATCTTTGAAAGTGACTTTGTTTTTCGTCGCTACAAACCTTTTCGCCCTTGATTTGGCAAATGAAAAAGCTTTGCCCGAACCTTGACTGTCCATCATGTATCGCCATATAAAAATCCACACGACGAAAATAACAACAATCGGGATCCATGGCAAAATATACTGCCAGAAATTTGAAGGATTTTTCGATGAAACGACAACCGTGCTGTCTTTAAGTATTTCCCTTATAAGATCCGGGTCCGGATAAGGTATTCGGGTTTTGAAGAGCTTGAATTCTTCTTCTCCGTCTTGGGTTTTCACAGGTTCGGTCAGTTCCCCTTCTATGTCCTGTTCGACCACGACGAGCGATTTCACTTTTCCCTCCTGAAGAAGGCCGTAAAAGAAAG
The DNA here is from genome assembly GCA_016929715.1 of Caldifarciminota bacterium. Lineage (GTDB taxonomy): Bacteria > SDB-A > SDB-A > SDB-A > SDB-A > JAFGIG01. The sequence goes on along the minus strand of JAFGIG010000055.1, from coordinate 589 downwards.
AAAAATCGACACTGCTTCTCTTTTCCCTTTTCATCCCCCATATTTCCGAAATTACGAGCCCCAGGGCAATAATGGCAATCCAGAAAAGCAGACCTTTTAAGAATGAGAATTTCCGTTTGTCAGGCAATTTTTATGTAACCTCCTGCTGTCGAATTTCTTAAATCACTCTATAACCGCGATATATGGAAGATTGCGGTGTTTTTCATTGTAGTCGAGTCCGTATCCCACGACGAATTTGTCGGGTATTTTCACCCCGGTATAGTCTATATTGAGGTCTGTTTTCCTCCTCGCGGGTTTGTCGAGAAAGGCGCAAATTTTAAGGCTTTTCGGGTTTCTGGATAAAAGCAATTTCTTTATGTAGGAAATTGTCAGTCCTGTGTCAACTATGTCTTCGATGAGAAGAACATCTTTTCCGGCTATAGGATTGTCGTGATCCTTTGTTATCCTGACAACTCCGCTCGTCTGGGTCGAGGATCCGTATGAAGACGCTGCGACGAAATCGAGGATTACCGGAAAATTCAAATTTCTCATAAGATCGGAAGCAAAGACGATTGAACCTTTCAGAATGCAAATAAGGATCACTTCGCCT
>JAFGIG010000054.1 GCA_016929715.1 Caldifarciminota bacterium | reverse complement strand
GTGTTTCTGATCTCTTTTTTAACGGTTAAAGGCAGAAAAAAAGGGACTGTCCTGCTTTCCGCGTTGTTTTTTTCCGCCGGTATATTTTTCTTTTATTTTGTTTTCGGATGGGCGGCGGCAGTTTTTTTGGCCAAGAATTTCTCTTTTTATCCTTTTGCCGCAAAAGTCGTTAAAGTCGGAATCGTGGTGTTTTGTTTTATTTCGGCTCTGCTTCAGCTCTATGATATTTTCAAACCCAGGGGTAAAAAATCTTCTCTATCTGAAGGGACAGTAAAGAAGATACACAAAATTCTGAGAATTAACAAAAATGCTCTGTTTTTCATGTTTTTTTTCGCTGGAACAGCGGTTTCACTTTCAGAACTTCTCTGCACCGGTCAGATATACATTCCAACTATCGTAATGATATCCCAAACTTCATGGAAGTCGGTTGTTTTGCTCTTTATATATAACATAATGTTCCTAGCGCCGCTTCTGGGGATAATCACGATTTACGCCGTTACTACAGACCTTGCACCTATCCAGCGGATGGTTCAAAAGAATATAAAACTCCTCAAATCATTTATGGCGATTATACTTTTTACTCTCGGCTGTGTTGTTTTATTTGAGGTTCTGGTCTGATTCCCTGTAAGTGTTCATGATTGAAAGGACTTCGGATTTATCCCTGAGAAAAGCTTCGGCGAGTTCAGGATCGAAAGACAATCCTGTCTCGTCTTCGATTATTTTGAAAGATTCATCACTGGAAAATGATTTTTTATAAGGTCTTGTCGATGTCAATGCGTCAAATACATCCGCGATGGAGCATATTCTCGCGTAAAGAGGGATATCTTCTCCTTTGAGGCCAAAAGGATATCCGAGACCGTTGTATTTTTCATGATGATAAAGAGCTATCACTCTTGATGTTTCAAGAATGGTATTTTTTGAATTTTCCAGTATTTTTGAGCCGTAGACCGTGTGTTTTTTCATCTCTTCCCATTCTTCGTCGGTGAGCCTTCCGGGCTTGAGAAGAATGTGATCCGGAATACCCAATTTTCCTATGTCGTGCATTGGAGCTGCGTGAAGAATCAGTTCTGTTTCTTCCTGCGGAAGGGAAATGTTTTTGGCTATCATCTGGGCGTAATGACTCATCCTTTTCAGATGATTTGCGGTATCGGAGTCCTTGAATTCCGCCGCCACTGAAAGCCTGAAGATTGTCTCGTAATAAGACTTCTTTAATTCTTCTGAATACTTTACGTTTCTGAGGGCTACGGCTGCCTGAGAAGCCAAAGATTGTGTCAGGTCTATCAAATCATCCGGAAAAGGAGTGATGTTGTTTTGGTTGTCGCGCCTGTTTATAAGCTGCAATATCCCTAAAATATTTCCTGAGGGTTCTTTCAAAGGCACAGTCAGAATTGAAATTGTTTTGTAATCTGATTTCTCGTCAAATGATTTATTGTGTTTAAACGGATATTTTTTGTCGATATCGTAGGCGTCGGCTATGTTGACCGTATTGCCTGTCAAAGTCACGTAACCCGCGATGCTCTGGGTTGAAATCGGCATTGAAACTTTAATGTAATTGGTTTTTACAGCGTTGTCTCCGGCTCTTTCCGAAAGTGTTTGATTTTGGCTTACAGTAAGTTCGAGAAGGTCGCCGTGGACTGTGTAGAGAGTCCCTCCGTCACAGTTTGCAAATTCACGGGCTTCTTTAAGTATATAATCGAAAAACTCGTCTAGATCCCGGATAGCCGAAAGTGAAATTCCAATTTTGTTAAGTCTGTAGAGAAGCTTGATTATGTCAATCATAATATCTCTCCGCTCCGAGAGGGAATCTTCCGTAAAGTTTTTCGAAGAGCTTTTTCAGTCTTGATTTAATCTCCTCTGGGCTTTCCGTCTGATCTTTAAAAATAGCAATATCAGTGTATTTGTAACCTTTTTTTCTGAGTATAGAAGCGGTTTCCCTTATATTTTCCAAAGATCCCGATTCTCCGCAGTCGAAATACATCACGGGAGGTGAAACAGGGGAGTCCTTAGAAAAATCTGGAATTAGAGCAGGGTCGATTTTTTCATCAAGCGACTGGCAGGCAATGTTGGAGAATACATTTGGATAATTCAGTCCGACGTTCAGGGCGAAAAGAGCTCCTGCTTTGAAGCCGCCTATTGTCCGGTATGCGGGATTTCTTTTTGTCCTGTATCTTTGTTCAATTTCACAGATGATGAAATTTGCGAAATAGTTTTCCATCAATTTTCGCAATATGCCTTTGGGGGAATAAATCTCTTCTTTCGGAATCTCTCTTCCTCTTTCTGTGATTTCTGAACTGACTAAGACAATTAGAGGAAATTCTGCGATTGTATTATCCTGCATTAGCAATGCCGGAAGAGATGAAAGTTCGAAATGAGTCGCATAATGTTCTCCGAAAGAAAGCAACATCAGCGGATAGGAAGAGAGATGCCTGTCGTAATCAGGCGGGAATATTATCCAATTCCTCACCAAAACCTTAAACCCTTCGTAAGTGAACTCCAAATCAAACATTTCGGTTCTTCCGTAAGGCCAGGAAGGCTCAGGTGAAAAATGTATAACTGAATTCATCCTCGAATTTAAGAGTTCGCCGGTAGTTCCGTCCCATTCCACGCTCGAATTAATCGGGTCGTGAAACCATAAGAAATCCGACTCAAATTTATAGAGGATCTTTTCAGCGCCGTTGAAATTCCTAATTGCCAGTCTTATTTCGCTGTCGTAATACCTGCCGAGGTATCCGTCTCTTTCCCATCCGTTTTCCGAATGACGGAGATAAATAGTCTTGTCTCTATATTCAGGTTCGTCTCCGATCCAAGCAAAAATAACTCTTTTGTCTTCTGAAGCAATCGGAATTTGTTTTTTAGAATTCATGTTAATTAAAGTTTTTCTCATTATATCGAGTCTTTGAATATTATTTTCATGGGAATTCAAAAAATTCATCAAATTTATAAAATCAGCAAAATTCATCTGAGCTCCAAATAGACTTTTAATATTCAAGTTTTCGACATATAATTTTAAGCTCAAAGACATTAAAAGCCAACGGTTTTAAACAATTTTCGTCGGAGATACTATGGACGGAATATCAATGGATTACGGGATTTATTTGGAAAAAATTATAGAAAAGTGCGGATTATCGGGAATTTACGAGAGCATAGCCGATTCTGTTCTGAATAAGAAAACTATAGGGTCGGAGTTCATGGGCTGGATGGACTACGAAGCAAGTCCGGCTTTGATGGAAGAAATTTATGAACACTCCTCGTTTCTAAGGGATAGATTCGATGAAGTCGTCGTGATAGGAATAGGAGGGTCTTATCTTGGAGCAAAAGCCGCGGTGGATTTTCTATCCGCTGAAACAGCGCCAGGAATTCATTTCTGCGGATACAACCTTTCACCCGACACTTATAATCGACTTTCAAAAAAGCTCAAAGGCCGCAGAACAGCGATAATTGTCATCAGCAAGTCCGGAAGGACATTGGAACCTGCTCTTTCCCTGAGGATTATCCTCAAAATGACGGGTATAGATTTTTCCCGAGCTGAAAAAGCACAAATAACGGCTATAACTGACGGAAATTCAGGTTTGCTAAGGGAAGCCGCGGATCAAAACAAATGGAAAACTTTTGCCGTTCCAAATGATATAGGAGGGCGGTTTTCCGTTATGACTCCTGTTGGGTTATTGCCTCTGGCAGCAGCAGGAGCTGATGTAAAAAAACTTTCAAAATGTTTTTGTGACGCCAGGGAGACGTATCGAACAAAGGATATAAGAAAGAATTCTGCACTGCGGTATTCCTTCATTAGGTTTAACCTATATCTCATGGGTTATCTGAATGAACTTCTTATCACATGGCAGGAAAGAACTCATTTCATAGGTTTGTGGTGGCAACAGCTCTTTGGAGAGTGTGAAGGCAAAGATCTTAAAGGCATCTTTCCTTCAACCGCTCACTGCACGAGAGACCTTCATTCTGTCGGCCAATATCTTCAAGATGGCAGGAAAGAACTTTTTGAAACATTTTTTTGGGTTAAAAACGATTTAGACATTTGCATACCTGAAACAAATCTCGGGGACAAACTTGAATATCTTGCCGGAAAAAATCTTTCTTGGATAAACGAACAGGCAAAAAAAGGGACGCGAAAAGCGCACGAGAACAGCGGCAGGCCTGTTATAGATATTTCAGTTGATAAAACCGATGAATCGAGACTGGGTGAGCTTTTTGCTTTTTTTATGTTTTCAGCTGCTTTCAGCTCGCAGTTTATCGGCGTAAACGCATACAATCAGCCTGGTGTAGAAGCTTATAAAAAAGAGATGATGGAGCTGTTAAAATACGCTAAATGAGGTGGTAATGGAAGAAAAAATTACGGAAAAGATCGAAGAGCTGAAGAGAGAGAATAAATTCGACCAAGCAAAAGAGTTTTGTGAAAATATTCTGAAAACCGAAGAAAACAGGGCTTGCCTGAGATTTCTCGCCGATTATTACAAGTGTGTTAAAGATAAAAAGCAAGAAGAATTCTTTCTTAAAAAACTTCTGGAGAATGAAGTTAAAAAAGCCGATCATGCGATTAGACTGATGGAGTTGAAAGGGAAAACCCTGACTATGATCGAATATGTCATAGATGAGTTGATATCGGAAAAAAGGGATACGGAAGCCGATGAGTTTTTCGATGATTTAATCTCCGGCGAATGGTTCAAACACGAAAAAATATTTCATTGGGCTGAAAGGCTTCTAAATTCAGGTAAAAACAAAACCGCATTTGAATGGATTATAAGATCTCTTGAAAAGTATGCGGCATCAAATCTTTGGGAAGAAATGGAAGAAATTCTCGTGCTTTGCTGGAAGATTAATCCATCTGAAGATGTCAGGAAAAACGTTTTGTTCTGTCTAAGAAAAAGATATTCTGACTGCCCGCACCTTGAGTATTATTTAGAAGAGACAAATATCAACTCAAGGAAGGACATGGCTCCAACTTTAGATAAAATACACGAATTCATGCAATACGATGAAGGAAAATGGGTAATGCACGATTCGTGGGGACTTGGAAGAGTAGCTGAAATGATTCCATACCAGGACGAAATAATAATTGACTTCGAAAAAAAAAACGGACACGCAATGAATTTAAGCGGAGTTGAAAAAATCGTCTATCCCTTGCCCGACAATCACTGGTCGGTAATTACAAAAACAAGGCACGAAGAACTTATATCCCGGATTGAAAAAGATCCGGTTTCTGTAGTTAAAAGCTACTTAAGAAGTTTTAGAGGACAGGCGCATGGACAGGATCTGAAAAAAAATATATCTAAGGACCTAGACATACAAGATTCCTGGTGGAACACAACCAGAGAGAAACTCAAGAGAGATCTTTATATAGATTACACCTCAGGGGGAAAAGGCGGAAAGTTTTCGCTCAGAGCAGAGCCCAAAAATACGGATGAAAATCTTGAAGTTGATTTTTCTCCTGAAAAAGATCCGGAAGATCAATACGACCAGGTTTATGCTTTTCTCGGGTCAGTTAAAAAGCAAGGATTGACTGAAAAAACACTCGGGCAGATAGAAGAATATTTTTCAGCCCTAGAAAAAAAGTTTGCGAAATTGACTCCATTGACAAAGGTCAAATATTATTTTCTTGCTCAGGAATTCAGTAAAATCGGTGTAAGTATAGGCTCCGACATTAAAATGCCTAAAATGAGCGAAGACGATATTTTATCGGTTGTTGAAAGTAATGTAAAAAATGATTTCAGGGAAAAATTCGTTAAAACAATAATGGTTTTTTCTGAAGATGAAGAAAAGCTAAAAAGAAAGCTTTTTTTTGCGAAAGCTTTTGGTTTCAGGGATTTCTTGTCCTCAGGGAGAAGAGAGGACTATATGGATATGGTTTTCCAAAAGCCTTACGAATCACCTGAAGCCCTTTTATGGGCTGTAGAAAAATCATTAAAAGACTATAAGAATCCTAATCGCCCTTCTGAAGTGACTATGACAGAATGGTTGTTCAAAACAGCAGAAAAGCATTCCACCGAAAACACGGAAAGAAACAGAAAGATAATTTCTGCATCAAGAGATGTTTTGAAAAATGATGATTATAAGATAATTCGTCAAGCAGTCCTCGGTGCGCTTTTGCCTCAAGCAAAACTTATTTTGAACTGGGTGAGCGAATCTTCTCTTTTCAACCAGCTTCAGGAAAGCGATATAAGAACTAAATTGATAAGGATAAGACCGGAAATTGTCGTGTCCGAAGAATTACAATTAACAGGAGGTGATGTGGTTTACGTTTCAAAAAAAGCATATCTTTGCAAGCAGTCTCAAAGAGATAAACTGCTCTACGAAGAACTCCCTGCGATTGTTGAAGAGATAAAAAAAGCGGCGGCTCAGGGGGATTTGTCTGAAAATTTTGAATATCATTCCGCGAGAGCCAAACACGGTGAACTGACGGCAAGAATAGCCCAAATTGAAAAAGAGCTTTTGGGCACCCAAATAATTGACGAAGATAAAATTGACACAGAGAAGGCATCATTAGGCACCGCCGTTTCACTGAAAAGCGGTGAAAAAGAAAGAAAAATTACTTTACTCGGTCCATGGGATTCCGATCCTGATAGAGGAGTTCTTTCTTATCTGTCTCCGATTGGAGAAAAAATTATAGGCAAGAAAAAAGGCGATAAAATCCAGCTGGAAGGCGAAACATTCGAAATTATTTCTGTCGAAATCGCTGAAGACTTGTCGGATAAGAGGACAGAGCAAAGGAGAAAACTGATAGAGGAAGATGATTTCAGAAAAATTCTCGAGACTGGAAAAGCCGGGGAAGAGGACAGAAGAGAATACGAAGACAGAAGAGAAAACTAGTTTATCTCGGACCCCTTAAATTTTCTCTGATCCGTTTTGCGAATTCTATCTGAAAGATATAAAATTTAGCTCTTTGAGCAGGCGTGAGAGTTTCGAACATTTTTTCTCTTTCTTCTTCTTTGATGGAATGAAAATTTCTGTCGATATCTGCTATCTCTTCAACCAAAGCGTTTAATTTTTCCTCTCTTACATTTGCGGATAACTCTGTCTTGAGTTCATCAATTATCTGGGCTCTTCTCGAGTGCATAAGTGATGTCAATTCGGAATATTCTCTGTGGATTCTGATTGCTGATGCAATTTGATCTTCTGTCAATTCCATGTATTGCGCCATTTCCCAAAGTCTGATAGCTTCGAGATCTCTCATCCTGTCTTCTCTCTGTGACAGGATCGGAGTCGCTGAAAACAGTATAATAACGATAAACAACTTCATAAAACACCTCCTATTGCCGTCCTGAGCAATAAGTTGCTTTTTAGTTTCTGATTGAGCTTTTGGATGTCGTCGGGTTCAACTGTCCCGAGAAGAATGTATATGTCTTCTTGCGAATAGTAAAGGTCTTTTGCATCCTCCAGCCTGATTTCACATTCTATATTATCGTAAAATTCATATTCGGAAACTTTGGAAATATCGTAAAGGAAGAGAGAAACATGAGGAGAAATCTCTTGGTTTTCTTTTCTGCCGTTGTTTTTTATATAAACTGATAAAAATAGAATGATGGATAAAATCGCAGCGGCTATTCCTCTGTATAGAATGTGAGTATTAAACCGTCTTCCGGCATGAATGGATTTTTTATCAGGGACAGGGATATGTAAAGGAGAAGTGATTTTGTTGAGGTCAGCAAAGAGTTCTGAAATATTTCTAAATTCAGATCTGCATTCAGGGCATTTGTCAATATGAGACAAAAAAGACTGCCGTTCATTTTCAGGCATGTCTTTAAATGAATAACTATAGAGAGCTTTTTTGAATTCCGAGCATGATTCAATCAAGGACGACCTCACTTCGAATACCTTCGAGTTTTTTTGCCATTTCTTTGATGGCGAGAAAAAGGTGAGTTTTGACAGCTCCTTCAGACAACTGCATGATTTCGGCCGTGTCTTTGATAGAAAAGCCTTCAAGTATTCTCAGGACCAATACGGCTTTTTTCTGTTTTGAAAGAGAGATAAAAGCTTTGGCTATTCGTTTTTTTATCAGTGGATCCTCTTGTCTTGGATGATATGAAATCAGATCGGATCCCAGTGTTTCAAGGGCGGAATACTTTACTTTTTTCTTGATTTTATCAAGGCATAAATTTACTGCTATTCTGTAAATATACGTATAATGAGAACTTTCACCTCTAAAACGGTCCTTGGATTTATAAAATTTCAAAAAGGTCTCCTGTGCGGCATCGAATGCTTCTGTTTCCCCGACGAATCTGTAGCAGACTCTGTATATTTTTTCCCATAGGGTTTTGTAAATATTTTCAAAATCGATTTCATTCTCCATCTATCTTCCTTTTATTAGACGAAGAAATCCAGGGCAGGGTTTAAATCTTGAACAGAGAATCATTTAGAACCGAAAAATTTTGGGTGCCGGGGATAAAAGTCATGTAACGCACACCGTATTCTTCAGTCCAGATTTTAAGACTTAAAAGGGTCATCATATCTCTTAAAACAGTTATTTCCACTTTCTTAAAATAACTGTTAGATTGCGAAGGAGAAAGAGATATTTTAAGGATTGAATCAGTTCGGGAAATTCCTGTTTCAATGAATTCGTCGCGACTGCCGAAGATAAACTTCTCGGGTCTCGGAATATTCGCCTGAGGATCGTCGAGAGGGACTAACAGTTTGTTGTCGTCTGAGGGTATATCGAGTAAAAGAAAATCACCGTCGCAAATTAAGGTCTGAATTTCAGGGTATGTCACATTCATACGAAAGAAACACGGTCTTGCGAGAAAAATCCTGCCCCGGAAGACAAATTCTGATTCTGTCAATGAATCAAATACGATTTCTTCATATTGGGATTCAAAGTAATCTATTCTATCCAAATAGTTGAAGAGAGAATCGGTTGCCGGGGAAAGCCCCATCAGAAAAAAAACTATAAGCATAATTACTCCTTTTTATTGAATACATCTCTTGATTTAGAACCTTGATGAGGTCCTACGATGCCGTTTGTCTCCAGTTGATCTATAATGCGGCCTGCTCTCGCGTAACCGACCTTAAAATGTCTCTGAATCGCCGAAACAGAGGCGACCCTCGTTCGCAGAACAAATTCCTTAGCCTGTTCATATAGCGTATCCAATCCGTCGGTGCCTGTTTCTTTGTCCTCGTCGTCATCGGAAATAAAATCCGGAAGCGGCGATTCTTCCTGCTCTTTTACCGGAGGGTAATAACTCAGAGAAGAAAGAGATTCGGATATGATATCTTTTTCTATGCCGATCTGATCTGAAGCGTATTGGATAAATCTCTGCAGAATTTCCTCGGCTCCCGGTGTCTGTTCCGGATCCGTAATGGCGTCGAGAACGGAATCTTCCCTGACAATCAAAGAAGATATTTTTGCCCAGTCATGAATTCTGTTCTTGAGGAGTTTCTCTAAATGATTCTGAGCCCAGAATTTGACAATCTTTCTCGCTTCTTCCGTGCTGATATATGCTCCGTGCAGCCTGACGACTGCGTTCAATCCGGGGGATGAAAAGAGCATGTCTCCTCTGCCCAGAAGTTTTTCCGCTCCGTGTCCGTCAAGAATTGTTCTGGAATCTATCTGAGAGGAAGTTTTGAATGCTATCCTCGCCGGAAAGTTCGCCTTTATGAGTCCAGTGATGACGTTTACAGATGGCCTCTGCGTGGCCAGGATCAAGTGTATACCAACAGCTCTCGACATCTGCGCGAGTCTTATTAGACTGTCTTCGACGACACGGCCGGTCGTCAGCATCAAATCCGCCAATTCGTCTATTACGGCTACAATATAAGGTTTTGCGGCATCAGGTGAAACCTTTTTATTGTAAGCTGTTATGTTTCTGGCGCCAAGCTTTCCGAAATCCTTGTATCTAAGATCCATCCAGTTTATTAGAGAATTGAGAATATAAGGCGCTTGTTTTGGTTCAACTATAACCGGTCTCACAAGATGCGGGATACCGTTGTATATCGAAAGCTCGATGCGTTTAGGGTCAATTAAAATGAATCTTAGATTTTTAGGCGAAATCCTGCTTATAAGAGAGCAAATAATCGAATTAATGCATACGCTTTTTCCGCTTCCGGTGGCGCCGGCGACGAGAAGATGGGGCATTTGAGAGAGGTCAGCTACGGTCGGTTGATTAAAAGTAGTTACACCCAGGGCGACTGTCAAAGAATGCGGGCTGTTTTGAAATGATTCGTCCCTGAGGATGGATTTTAAAAATACTGTGGATTTCGTCTTGTTGGGTATCTCGAAACCCACAACTGATTTTCCCGGAATAGGCGCCACTATCCTGACTTTTTCAGCATGCATCGCCATCGCTATATCGTCGGACAGACTGCTTATTTTTGATAGTTTGATTCCCGGGTCCGGGAGATATTCTATGGTTGTAATTATCGGGCCGGTTTCGACTGAGGTCACTTTTCCGCTGAGGCCGAAATCTAGAAGTTTTTTTTCAAGAGTAGATGATAATTTATTTTCTGAAGCCATTGGAGCTGCTACATTTTCACTTTGTTCTTCCAAGAAGGAAAATATAGACTCCTGTTGTGTTTTATCAATAAAATCGTCGTATTCCGGTTCTTCGGGCAGTTCTTCAGGATATAAAGTTTTCGGATTCATTCGGGGCATTTCTTCGACTTTTTTTATTGTAATCGGTTTTGTGGTATTCAAAGAACTTGGCGCTTTTTGATTTTTTACTAAGTTTTTCCTCTTTATGGCTGTATTTTTTGACTTAAATCTGAGGATTTTTTTAGCTGTTCTTTTTAAGAATCTGAAAACCGTTATTATATCAAAACCGGTGGCGAGAACTGAAGTTGTCAGAAAAAAAATGACTACCGTCAGTGTAAAACCGGTTTTACCGAGAAATTCAGTCCCGTATTTTGAGATCAACCTCCCTAATTCACCCGATGCGAGAAATTCCGCATAGTTGTCCACGGGTTTTTTTCCCGGGATTCTGAACATGCCGAGAATTGACATTGAAGCGAAAGCGAAAGACAGGAGAAAAGCAGTCAAAGCATAAACCTTGGCGTCGCTTTTATGGTATTTATCCGACCATGTGCTGACGCATAATTTCCATGACAAAATGAACAAAACGGCAAGAAAAATGAAAGATTGCCATCCAAAAAAATAAAATCCCCATGATGAAAGCCAATTGCCCAGAAAACCGGAGATGTTTTTATCGGGAAAGAAGGATTTTGAAAAAAAAGAAATGAAAAGATAAAGTGAAAGAGCAAAAAAAGTGATTGCGTAGAGGTCTTTCCAGATTTTTTTTGGCAGGCCGACGGCTTTGAAAAACATAAACTTAGATGCCCTGTAAATAAAATAGAAAGCGAGAATTCCAATAGCCGAAAAAGCGGCGATTTTACCGACCGTTTTAAGGATGTCCAATAATAAGTTCATCGATGGTAAGCATCAAGGGCATCGAAAAATTTTTGGTCCTGTTTTCTCGTGCCTGTAGTTATCCAGTAGTGAGAGACATTGTATAAAGACGTGAGTTTTTCTTTTAGACAGTAGGCGTTGTTGTCAGGGAAATAATAAAGTTCGTTTAATATTTCATTGATATTGGCAACAGCGAGCAAAGACGGTTTCAGGGGATTTTCATTCGATGCGAGTTTGACTATTTCGTCTTTTATCCCAATTTTTCGGACGACCTCATCCAGCGGTTTTCCTGGAACATAAGATTCAATATTATCTAAGGCTTTTTTAGCCCGGTATTTCATTTAGCCTCCATTTGTGTTCAGATAAAGATTATAAGACTACGGATAAAAAAAAACAATCCGCGCTTAAACACTTATTTTTTATTTGGATTTGCTGTATAATTCAAAAATATACATTAAAACTATAAGGAGGTCTTCAGTGAAGGGATTATTGTCTTTCAAGTTTATCCTTCCGGTCATGTCAATAGTAGTTTTTTCTTGCGGTGTAAGAATAAGTCAGGAAACGCAGACTTGGATAGACGATTTATATGATTCGTCCGCATATTCTGAAGGTAAGGAAAGATATAGTTACGCTCTGAGAATGGCTTGCGATCAGGGTGAGTTGTCCATTGTCAGAGAACTGATAGCTGCAGGTGCCGATGTCAATTCCACTGACGAGTGGGGTTGGACTCCTCTTCACTACGCGACAAGGGAAGGTTACAGCGATATAGTCACCCTTTTGATCAACTCTGGCGCGGATATATCTTTCAGGGGCAAAACTTCAATTGACGCTAACACTGCCGGATATTGGATTCCTCTTCATCTCGCGGCTTATAACGGTCGTTATGAAATCTCAAAAATGCTCCTCGACAAGGGTTCTGACGTGAATTCTCATGTATGGGGAGATTCCGGTGACACGCCGCTCCATCTCGCCTCAAGAGAGGGATTTTACGAGCTCATAGTCCTTTTTACTGAAAGAGGAGCAAACGTCAATTCGAGAAACGAATTCGGAGAGACGTCTCTTTTCGCCGCTTCGGAATACGGCAATCTTATCGCGGTTCAGGAACTGCTTAGAAACGGCGCTTCAGTGGATATTTCTGATTTATACGGCGTGACGCCTTTGCACATGGCGTCTAATTACGGTCATCTTCTTGTCGTCAAAGAACTTATTTCAAAAGGTGCAAACGTCAACGCGGAAAAAGAAAACGGATGGACTTCTCTCCACTACGCTGCAAGGGAAGGTTACGCGGATATAGTTAAAGCTCTTTTGGGAGCAGGAGCCCAAATCGACGCCGAAGGAAAGACATCTATTGACGACATTGTAGTCGGTTACTGGACACCGCTGCATTTGGCATCCTATAACGGTGAAAACGAAATAATCTCTCTTTTGATATCGTCTGGTGCTGATGTCAATTGCGTAGCCAGAGGTGATTCGGGAGTTACTCCTGTACATATAGCCGCCACAGAGGGGTATCTTGAAACGGTTAAAGTGCTTATAGCCAACGGAGCGAACGTCAACAAAGGGACAGTTAAATCATGGACAGCTCTGCACTACGCTTCGCAATACGGATACACAGAGATAGTCGAAGAGCTGATTTCAGCAGGAGCCAGCGTAAATGCTAAAAACGACGAACAGCACACTCCTCTTTACTATGCCGAACTTTCCGGCCACACTGAGATACAGAAATTGCTGAAATCGAAAGGCGGAGTGAGTCAGTAAAGATATCAGATACCGAGAGCCGAGACAGCCGATTGCCATACCCTGAGAGACACGTCTGAGTCCCAGTAAACCGGTAGATTCGAATGTTCTGTCTTTTCGAATGATGATTTAAGGGCGCTTTTTAATTTATGGGGATCTCTTAAAAGGGTATTGGTTCCGAAATCGATTGTCTCAGGCCATTCTGAGTTTTCTCTGAGTGTCACACAGGGCGTTTTAAGAATTGTCGCTTCCGTCTGAACGCCTCCGGAGTCTGTTAAAACGAAAGAGCACTTAGAAAGTTTGGCTATAAACTTCGAATATGTAAGAGGCTCACAAACGCGTATTTCGTCGGGAACTTTTATGCTTTTCAAATTGTTCATTGTCCTCGGGTGCACCGGGAAATAGACCGGACATCCGGCGTTTTCACTTACAGCTGACAATGTATGGAGTAGTTTATCGGGATTGTCCACATTGAAAGGCCTGTGCAATGTCATTAGGCCGAAGTTTTCTCTCTCAGTGGGTTTATCTTTAACGTGAGTGAGGGATTCTGCCAGTATGTTTCCGACATGAATTATTGAACCTTTTCTTATTCCCTGATTTTTAAGGTTTGTGACCGCGGTCCCGGTCGGCGCAAGATGCAGATCTGAAAGGGAGTCCACAACCACTCTGTTCTGTTCTTCCGGCATTGACATGTCGAAAGATCTAACACCGGCTTCGAGATGTATTAAATAAAGACCCATTTTTGAAGAAGTAACAGCGGTTGCAAGAGTGGAATTGACGTCTCCGACAGCGATCACGGCATCGGGAAGCGACAGCTTAAAAACTTTTTCGAGGCGCGTCATTACCTCGGCTATCTGTGAAGTAGGGCTTTTGTCTTGTATTTCAAATGCAATATCCGGGAGGGGAAGGGAAAAATCTTCAAGGATGGCTCCGTGCATGGAATGGTCATAATGCTGACCTGTGTGAATGAGCTGGATTCTAAAAAGATCTTTGAAAGAATCATTGTATCTTTTGATGAGGGGGGCTATTTTAACAAGGTTCGGCCTCGTTCCCGAGACGATTGTGATCTTTTTCACTAATGACTCTGAATTGAGGCGAGTTTAGAATAAAGAGCCATAGCTGTTCCGACAATCGCCGCGGTTTCAGTTCTCAGTGTGGTGAAGCCTAAAGAAACCGGAGAGATCTTCATGTCCCTGAATAGGTTTCTTTCTTCTTCTGTCCATCCTCCTTCAGGTCCCACTAATATGCAGTTTATGGATGATGGGTCTTTGATGGAGAAATTATTGGAAAAGATATCCATGTAAAAACACTCCCCGGGATTGAAAGAGGAGAGAGAAATAAAGTCTGTAAGAATAATTGTATCTTCAATTTTCGGCAGTAGAATTCTGCCTGATTGTTTCAGGGCAGATAGGGCGATTTTGACCAATCTATCACTTTGGAGCTTTGTTTTTTGCGAACGCGATGATATCAGAGGCTGGATTTTCGTGGCTCCGATCTCCGTCACTTTTGAGACCATTAATTCAAATCTCTTTCTTTCCATGACCGAACACGCGACTGTGAGCTGGATTTGTTTTTCAATAAAACGCGATGTGTCAATTATTTCGGTTATTCGACAGAGAGCCGGGCTTTTTTCTTTTTTGGGATCAAACAGCGCTTTTAAAAGCGTTCCTCTGCAGTCTGTCGCGAAAAATTCTTCCCCGGGTTTCAAGCGAAGCGATTTTTTTGCGTGCTTGACTTCGTCGGGGCTTAAAATGCAGGTTTTTTCATCAATATCATAGCCGGATATAACAAAAACAGGTTTTTTCAGAGATGATGTCAATCTATGTTGAATAGCTTCCTCGATGGGGGAGGAGTGTCTTTGGAAATTTCCGGACCCAATTCCTTAATAAGTTCTTTGGCTTTTTTTGATAGGTTTCCGGGTGTCCAGGATAACACTTCGACAAGCTGATCTCCTTTTTGATTTTTCTTGGGATAGGGCAATCCTTTGTTTTTGAGCCTGAAGACGTGTCCTGTCTGAGTTGACGGCGGGACTGACATCATTACGTCTCCTTCTACGGTAGGAACTTTTATTTTGCCTCCGGTTGCAAGAATATCAAAAGAGACGGGAAATCTGCATAAAATGTTTCTTCCCGACCTGAGAAAAATGTCGTCCGGAATTTCATAAATGTTGATAATAAGATCACCTCTGCCTCCACCGGATCTGCCAGCGTTTCCCTCGCCCCTTAGGACATATGGTCCCTCTTCCGGTATCACTCCCGCCGGCAGAGAGATTTCGATTTTTGAAGAGACACTCAGAAGTCCTTCTCCGCGGCATTTTGAGCAGGGATTTTTTATTTCAAAACCGGATCCGCCGCATTTACCGCAGGTCGTGGTGGACACCATTCTTCCGAACATTGTATTGACTGATTTTTTTACATATCCGGAGCCTTGACAGTCAGAACAAGTCTGCTTGTCGCTTT
This sequence comes from Caldifarciminota bacterium, assembly GCA_016929715.1. Classification (GTDB taxonomy): domain Bacteria; phylum SDB-A; class SDB-A; order SDB-A; family SDB-A; genus JAFGIG01. The sequence goes on along the minus strand of JAFGIG010000054.1, from coordinate 22,718 downwards.
TGTCCTTAAAACCTGCTCCCCGGCATTCATCGCAAGTCTCATGCCTTGACAAGTTTATCGTTTTTTTAATCTCTGAATTCATCTCGGATAGATGAAGCTTCAGAGAAATTTCAATGCTCCTGCCCTTTTGAGGAGAAAAAGAATTTTTCTGTTTTCTGGTTCTAAATCCTTGAGATGAGCCGAAAAAAGAGCCCAATATGTCCTCTATGCCGCCGAAACCGCCGAATATGTCGCTTAAATCGTCCATGTGAGTGAAATCTCTCATCGAAAACCCGTTTTGCCCGAAACTCTGTGAAAGCCCGTCGTGGCCGAATCTGTCGTATTGAGCGCGTTTATTTTTGTCCATCAGGACTTCGTAGGCTTCACTGATTTCCTTGAATTTCTCGGCGGCTTGTTTTTCGTCTCCTCTGTTCAGGTCGGGATGATACTTTTTGGCTAAACTTCTGTATGCTTTTTTAACCTCTTCTTCAGAAGCCGATTTCCCGACTCCGAGAACCTCGTAATAATCTCTTTTTTTCTGTGTGTCAGGTCTCTGCATCGTTTCCGGAAATCTTTTTTATTTTTCCTGGCCGTCGTTAATCACTTCAAAATCGGCGTCGCTTTCAGCGGAACTCTGATCGGATTCAGTTTTTTGATCCTGTTGTTCCTGGGAACTTTTCTGGTTTTCCTGCTGATAGAGCCTCTGCGCTATGGGATTGAAAGAGTTGGTCAAAGCGTTCAATGCGTTTGTTATTGACGTGAGGTCGTTATTTTCAATAGCTTTTTTTACTCCTTCTATTTGGGCTTCGATCGTTATTTTTTCCTCCTGAGATATGGAAGAGGAATTGTCTCTGATTGTCTTTTCTATTGTGTATATGAGATTGTCCGCCTGATTCTTCGTCTCTATGAGTTTTTTCTTTTCTTTATCTTCTGTCTCGTGTTCCTTTGCCTCTCTGACCATTCTGTTTATCTCTTCTTCGCTGATGCCCGTGCCGGCTTCTATCCTGATTTTCTGCTCTCTCGAAGTAGCCAGATCCTTTGCAGATACATGAAGAATTCCGTCGGCGTCGATATCGAATGTTACTTCGATTTGAGGAATGCCCCTCGGCGCAGGCGGGATGTTGATTAGATCGAACCTTCCGAGTGTTCTGTTATCTGTTGCCATTTCTCTTTCGCCCTGGAGGACGTGTATTGTTACGCTAGTCTGGTTGTCTGAAGCAGTGCTGAATATCTGGCTTTTTTTGGTGGGAATAGTAGTATTTCTCTCGATTATTTTTGTCATCACTCCCCCCAGAGTCTCTATTCCGAGAGAAAGAGGCGTCACATCAAGAAGGAGAACATCCTTGACGTCGCCGGCCAGAACAGCCCCCTGAATGGCGGCCCCGATTGCGACAACCTCGTCTGGATTTATTCCTTTGTGAGGCTCTTTGGAAAAGAAATTGGATACTGTTGCCTGGACTTTAGGCATTCTGGTCATTCCGCCGACGAGAATGACTTCATCTATGTCGGCAGGTGAAAGTTTTGCGTCATAAAGGGCTTGTTCGCACGGTCTGAGGGTTCTTTTCACAAGATCTTCCACGAGAGATTCCATTTTTGCCCTCGACAGAGTGATGTCCAGGTGTCTTGCTCCGGTGCTGTCAGCAGTTATATAGGGCAGCTGAATCGGTCTTTCAAGAGACGTCGAGAGCTCCCTTTTAGCTCTTTCCGCCGCTTCTCGGAGTCTCTGAAGAGCTTGAGGATCCTTTCTGAGATCTATTCCATCTGTCTTTAAGAATTCTTCAGCGACGTAGTCGACTATTCTCTGGTCGAAATCATCCCCTCCGAGATGAGTGTCTCCGTTTGTCGAGATCACTTCGAAAACACCGTCGCCGATTTCGAGTATGCTTATGTCGAATGTCCCTCCTCCTAAATCATATACTGCGATTTTCTGATTCTTTTTCTTGTCGAGCCCGTATGCGAGCGCGGCTGCCGTAGGTTCGTTAATAATTCTCATGACTTCGAGACCGGCTATTTTACCGGCGTCTTTTGTAGCCTGTCTTTGAGCGTCGTTGAAATAAGCGGGAACCGTGATTACGGCTTTAGAAATTTTTGTTCCAAGGTAATCTTCAGCGGATTTTTTTAGATATTGAAGAGTCATGGAGGAAACTTCCTGAGGGGTGTATTCTTTGCCCATGGCCGAAACCTTGACGCCCGCGGGACCTCCGTCTATTATTTCATAAGGGACTAAATCTCTTTCCCTGTTGACCTCTTCGATTCTCCTACCCATGAATCTCTTAATTGAATAAATGGTATTTTTCGCGTTCGTTATCTGCTGTCTTTTGGCTAAAAGACCGACAAGTCTTTCGTTTTGCTTTGTGAAACCTACTACAGAGGGAGTTGTTCTCTCTCCGTCCGGATTGGGAATTACAACAGGTTCGTTTCCTTCGACAACCGCCACGCAGGAGTTAGTTGTCCCTAGATCAATACCAATTATTTTTTCGCTTGGCATAACCGCTCCTTTATCAATATTATTTGTTTTCGCAATTTATATCAGTTTCAGCTGGTTCCTGGGAGGAATTTTCAACCCGTCCTACAATTACCTGTGCCGGTCTTAGAATCTCGTCGTCTTTTAAGAATCCTTTGCGCAGAACCCGGATTATTTTTCCGTCATAATCGGAATCTTTGACAGTTTCGGAGGCCACTGCCTCGTGTATTCTCGGATCGAATTCATCCCCGGGTTCTCCGTAAGAAGAAGCATTGTGAGAAACCAGGAGGTTTTTGATTTTGTTTTGAATAATATCCAGACCTTCGAGGAATTCGTCTTCATTTTTACATTTGATAAAAAAACTTTTACCCCTATCGAAATCATCCTGAATTTCGAGTATGTCTTTGAGAATATCAATTTGACCGCATTTATAATCTCTCAAAGACTCTTTTTTTGTCCTCTTTTTGTAATTTTCAAAATCGGCCATCGTGCGCAGATAATTTTCGTATAATTCTTTGTTTTTTCTGCTGAGCTCTTCATTTTCAGCCTCAATCTTTATTTTATCCTTCTCGAGATCTTCGGCTGACGTTTTGTATTCCTCATGAATGTTTAATAATTCAATATCTTCACTTGAGTTGTTTTCGTTTTCACAGTTTTCAAACACTTATAAAAACCTCCACTTAAATTATGGGTCTGAATTAAATATACATAATAAAAATTTTCTATATTTCATAAAAGTATATAATTATGGTAAAACTGTCAAGATTAGTCGAGAAAATAAACTATTTATGTTATTATTTTAAAACGCCTGATACTGGCATTAATACGCGATTGTTTTCACGGAGGTGAATTTTGAAAAAAAAAGCCGGAATGAAAATTAAAATTTGGGGAGCAAGGGGAAGTTATCCTACTCCGGGAAGCGATTTTGCGTATTACGGCGGTAACACTTCATGCGTCGAAACAAGATTCGGCAATAGGCTTTTGATATTTGACGCCGGCAGCGGAATCATATCTCTTGGCAAGCAAATTGAAGAGGAACAACCCAAGATAAAAAGGATACTTATCTTCCTCAGCCACACTCATCACGACCACATCATAGGTCTGCCGTTTTTTAAACCCCTCTGGATGCAGAATACAAGGATAGACATTTTCGGACCCGACCTATTTGACACTAATCTCTCGGATATAATTTCAACTTGGTTTTCTTCTCCGTTGGCGGCTTTTTTCATAGAAGATGTCGCGGCCAAGATTACGGTTCATTCAATTAATCAGTGGGATAATATCATTCTGCCGCCCGGAGCTGGAGATGTCGTTATCGTCAGAAAAAAGCTTGAATACGTGACAGTAGGAAAAGAAGACGCGATCTTGTCAATTCATAAGAATTTTTCTCATCCAAAGGGAGGCTCTTTTTCATACAGCCTGAAATATATGAATAAAAAATTCAGCTATGTTACAGACACCGAGAATTATGTCGGAGGCGACAAGAAAGTCTGTGATTTCATCCAGGGTTCCGACCTTTTGTTTCACGACTGTCAGTTTACTGACGAAGATTATCCTTCTCATCAGGGATTTGGACATTCTTCGCTGGGCTATGTCCTAGCGCATACGAAGAAGGCGGCTGTAAAAAAACTCGTTCTATTTCATCTCAATCCGGAATACGGCGACGAAAAAATCAGAGCCATGGAAACTTCCGCTAAGGCTATAATTCCTGAAGCTGAAGCCGCCAGAGAAGGAAATTTCTACTCTCTATGATCTTCAGAATAAAAGTTAGAACCAAATTCTCTCTTTGACGAAAACGGTTCCCCCGCTTTTAAATTCTACGGGATATGCGTAAGAAAATTCTCCTCTTGTTCTCGTTCTAACCGATACTCTAACGGCATTGTCGTTTTGACTGAAATATATTCTTCCGAGATAGATTTTATCAGGCAAAAGCGCCCAGCTCCTGAGGTCGGCGTGTTCCGTGGCCGCGGAAAATATACCTATTATGCCGGATAGAACTGATCCGAGAACCGAATCTTTATCGTCTGAAATTTCGTCACCTAATTTTTCTCCGGCTTGCTGAGCGAGATACTTTAATCCGGCTCTTGCCACTGCCCTTGCGAGTATTCTGCCTCCTCTGTCTTTGAGGCTTATTTGGGCGATTTCTCCGAGATTTTCGACGAGTTCCAGTTCAGTATAATTTTCCGTAGTTCTAAGGGTGCCTCCCGACACAGATGTTACGGCTGGTATCAGAACCGGAAGAGCTACTGATAAGATTTTTCCGTCATCGAGAGTGGCGTATGACACGGCCTCTTCTTTATAGGGAAGCTGTCCGGCTTCGAGTATGAATATAAATTCGCAGAATGTATCCTGAAAATTTACGCTGTAGTCACTGGATTCGAAAAGAAAAGGAACATCATTTTCTCTTCTTGTCGCCACTGCGGCTTTTTTCAGGGAGCTTAAAAGAGAAGAGGGGACAGGTGTAGAGTAATGAACCGCGTAAAGATTTTTGTAAGCAATGTATGATTTATAGTATTCTATAAAGCAATCGTCGTAAAGTCCCTGACTCTCGTAAAATATACCGGCCATGTATCTCGAGAACGCGTCGTCGGTATATGTTGTTGAGCCTTCGAACATGTCTTTAAGAAGATTGAGCTTGTAATCTATTCTTCTGCACTCGACCAGAGCGTCTTCGGGCAGATCTAAAAGAGCATAATTGAACATTTTGTAGAAATTGACCATGACGTTTTCATAGTCCTCGCCGGAATAAGGGAGAGAGTATTCATTGATCAGGTATGATGAAACTATCTGTTTGAAATTGTCTTTGAGAATTCTATCCATATATCTTTCGGCGAATTCGAGTTCCCGGTTGCTCTCTTCATTGAGTCCGGCTAAATGAAGAAGCAGTCCTCTGTTGGCGAAATCGAGAGAGACTGCGTTTTCTTCCTTGATGCCGAGACTGTCGTATAAGTAAAGAGCCCTTGAATATTCGCCTCTATACAACATATTGTTCAGAGGTTCCATCCTTGTCTTGCTCGATGCGCATGAGAAGATAGAGAGAGTCGCAAAGGCTAAAAAAAGTTCTCTTGGTCTGTTCTTTTTCATATAATGTTAAATCTATTCTATGACTTTTTTTATCTTTTCTGTCGCCATCCAGACTTTTTCGGTTGTCTCTATGTCGAGGAGTTCCAGATCCACCTGATAATAGACGACTCTGACGCCCGACGCCTCGTCTATAATTGATGTTATTGTTCCCATCATCATAAACTGGGCTCCGAATTCGTTTCTCAGAGCAGTCCTCGTCTCGGGTGATGCGAAACCCTGCTGGGACCATCTTTCGTCCCGAAGATCGCTTCTCTCGGAGACCGAAGCGACTATCCTTATCGCACCATTGTTGACAAACTCTCTTTCAATGTCTTTCATGAAAGTGGTGGCGTCAATGTGTTCATAGCTTCTGTTCTGGACACTGCCGACAATTACAGTCGGTTTATCGCCGTAACGGTCGTGGTATCTCATAAGCCATGATCCGCCAAGGCACTCGGATATCATTTTCTGAGCGACGAGCCGGGAGTCTGTGTCATTCCATCTGCCACTTACGTCGGTCACGAGATCAGTGTCTATTCTCGTAACTCTTCTTGAAGAACAGGCGGTGATCAAAAATAAGACTAACGCGAAGTAAATCACTTTTTTCATTTTTCCTCCTTTGACATCCGTTGTATACCAAATTCACTTTCAATTCTCATCCTTGCCTTTTCCACGTATTCGACAAGAGTTGAATCGACGGATAGGACCGGATCCCATGTAATATATCTGTATGCGCCGTTTATCCTTTCATGTCTGTAAGACGTCCCTGAATTTCTGTAGTGCATTTCTACTCTGTCTCCAACATCGAGATTGTCGTAATAAACTTTTGCAAGGGGGTTTCTTATGCATCCGTGGCTTGCCTGCCTTCCGACCATATGATAAGTTCCGGACAACGGCGCGTGAGTGCCGTTTTCGAGGACAGGAAAAAAACGCTCTTCTCCGCTGTCGGTTATCACTTTTACATTGTGCGTGCGCTGAATGGACATCCACCACCTCATAAGGCCTCCGTCGTAAAATTCGGAGCTCGGCTTTTTGTCGAATATCTTTGTGTGAGCCGCTGTTGTAGGAGACTGTTCTCTTCCGCTCGATACAAGAGAATAGACAAGAGGTCTTGATCCTTCCCAGAGTATCGAAAACTGAAGATCCGGATCCAAAAAAAATTCAAGCCACCTTTCCGAAATATATATTACCGTATCCGTCTGAATGATAAAACGGGACTTTATCTCTATCACCGCAGAGGCAGTGTCAACGGAAAGAGAAGGTAATGTGAGAAAGCTTTCACCGGTTACTTTCTGCGCGTCAAAAATGTTACCGTCATAGAGAATTGAAACTTGTGCATTTTGAAAATTGTATTGAGGAATGAATATTCTCTGATGGGCGTATAGAGTGTCGGGAAGCTTAATGAACCTTTCGACAGCCGTATAGGGTGCAGGATCGAGATTTGAAAAAAAAGATGAAGATAGGTTTGAGACCGAAACGGCAAAGGATAAAAAGAGATATTTCATGCTACTTTTTAACAGTAAAAAAGCCCTTTTTCAAGAGAAATCGAACATCGCAAAAAGAAACAGGAGGGATTGCTCCCTCCTGTTTATATAGTGTTTTACAGCAGTTTACTGAACCGAAGCCGGCGTCAGGTTAGGCCTTATGATGTGTGGGGTGATGAAAATGAGGACTTCGCGCTGAGTTTTAGTAGTGCTTCTTGTCTTGAAAAACCATCCGAGGAGAGGAATATGCCTGAGAATCGGAACTCCGCTTTCACTCTCGTTTTCAGACTCACTGACGAAACCTCCGAGAACGACTGTCTCTCCGTCTCTGACTCTCTGGTTCGTGGTCGCTTCATGAGTGGTTATTATAGGTTTCCCTTCCTGAACCGAAGCTACATCGACGTCCGACAGTTCGGTTTTTATTTCAAGAGTGATTTCATCATTCGCGTTGACGTGAGGTGTCACTTCGAGTCTGGTTCCCGCGTCATAGAACTGAATGGTGACGGATCCGTCGGAACCCCTGACCGGAACTCCGAATCTCTTTCCGCCGAGTATGGTGGCGGAATTGTTGTCGAGAACGGTGACATGAGGGCTCGCGATTGTCTGGGCCTGTCCTTCCCTTTCCATGGCGTTTATAGCGGCGCTTATCTGTGCGAAATTCTGCAGGGAGCCGATGTTTATGTCGAGAATTCCGGTCTGTGGAGTGGACATTTGCTCCACATCTCCCCAGTGAACCTCGCCTTGGGTGTTTAGTCCGCTGAATTCAACGCCTGTTATGCTCCAGTTTATGCCGAGGCTCCATGAGGCGTCCTTATTGATGTCAATTATCTTTGCGACTATTTCCACCTGAGGAGTCGGCTTGTCGAGGATTTTTATCATCTCCTGGACCGCTGACTGGCGGGATTCTATGTCGCTTATTATTATGGAGTTGGTTCTCAAATCCTGCATTATAGTCCCTTTTGCGGACAACAGAGAAGCAACAGAATTCTGAATATCGCCCGGGGTGGAATACTGGAGAGTGTAAACTCTGTATATGACCCTCTCAGCGCTCTCCTGAGCCATTCTCCATGTGTCGAAATCTCCTTGGCTTCCAACGAGAAGGATTCCATTTTCTTCCGAAATGCCAAGACCGTGTGAGTGGCATATAGCCTGAAGAGCTTGCCACCATGTGACGTTGTTTAGCCTCAGGGTTACCGTCCCTGATATATTCGGAGCGGCAATTATGTCCCTTCCGCTGTAGTCGGCAATAGCCCTCATAACTGATGTAATGTCGGCTTTGTCGAGATTCATGCTGATAAGTCCGCCCGAACCGACAAAAGAGCCGCTCGGGAGACCTCCGAAGGAGAAATCGGCGTATTCGAGCTTGGATATGCTCTCTGTGGCCCTCCAGATGCTGAAGCTTCCGGAAGCCACTGTTGGTTCAACTTCGATGACAAGATCACCGGCAGATGATGTGACTTTATAGCTTTTCAATCCGCTCGTCTCGATTACTATTCTGATGATATCGCTGGATGAAAAATCCGCTATTCCTATTCCTACTATTGATCCGCGGTCAACGTATGGAAAAGCCGCGGCGCGGAGGTTGTTGTTGGCTCCGTAAAAATCTATAACTATATTGTTGCCGGACTGATAGTCCCTGAATGAGCCCAATCTGTCTGTTTTTATTGTTATCTGCGCCCCGGAGTATATGGGCGAGATTTCAATTTCGTTTATGTTATATGCCGAAAGAGGCGCTATTGCGGCGAGCATCAAAACGGCAGCTATAAAACGTCTTTTCACTGCTCCTCCCTGTTTAACGAGTTTTCTCTTCTTATCACGACTCTCGATATTTGACCGTAGTGTTCCAGGACGAATGTAACCGCCTCAGGAGTGATTTCATCGACATTTCCCCCGCTGACCCTGTCTCCTCTCCTGAGAAGCCAGTGCTTGCCGTCGGGACTTCTGATTATGGCGAGAAGGCCTCTCGGGCCGGATATCACGCCTTCAAGAATGCCCTCTTGAGGATTCAAGAGGTTGGAACTTTCAAGAGAAGACAGCGGAGAGTTGAAAGGATCTCTCGAACTTGTAAAATAAAACTCCTCCGTAGCGAGCATCTGTTCGATTTCCTGAGTCGTTATCTGGTTGCTCAGAGCGCCAAGGGCTGCCGAAGTATCCGGTGCGTCAGCAGTTCCCTGCTGTATCCTGCCGGTGGATGTCTGAGATACGACTTCCGCCGCCTGTCCGATAGTTCCGGAAATTATATCGCCTTTTCCTCTGCATCCGGACATCATGACAAATGTCAGGACCAAAAAGAGCATAAATATTTTTTTCATTTCTGCCACCTTTCCTTCAGTTCCATTGCTCGGGGGATTGAGTTTGGGCGGCACCTACTGGAAGATAATAGGCGTTGACTATCAGCGAAGCATTGATAAAACCGCTTTTTGACGAGGATGGAGTGATGGTCAGAGATGAGAGCTTGAGGATTCTCTGATTGTTTGCTAGAAATTCAAGAAATTTTCCCAGGGTCTGATATGTCGCCTCAACGCTCAGCGATACCGGGATCATGAAGCTTCCTGTGCCGTCAGCCGAAGAAACCGGCGGGGAAGGAGTTGATGCGACTATGGTAATGTGAGCCTGATGTGATAGCTCGATAAGCAAAGCGCATATATCATTCCTGTCGGCTTCTTTTGGAACCATTGCCTCTGCCTTTACGAGAAGCCCTTCCATGCTTTTTAGAAGTGCCTTGTAGTATTCAATCTTCTCGCTGACGTCGACGACCTGCCTGAGGGAGTCTTCGTAAGCTCTTTTCACTTCGAGCTTCTGTTTAAGAACATTGGATGCGTTCTTGTATGGATTGTATTGCATATAGAAGAAAAGAACCACGGCGCCAACAATTCCGAGAAGTAAAATTATTACGGCGAGCAGTCTGTTGTTCATTGCGCGCCTCCGGTCTGTATTAGTGTTGTTTTAACGAGATTAGCAGTCAGCACGAAAGTGACCGCTGTCTGATCGCTTACATTAGTCAGCGACCAGTTCTCTATCTGTATGTTGTTTATGTATGGTGAACTCCCGAGTCCGTCCCAGAGATGTGGAAGAACAACGTCGTATAAAGTTAGGCCTGTGATGGTCACCGAGCCGTTTGATTCCGTTAAAGAGGATATCCAGGTGTATTGCGGGAATCTGTCTGCAATTTCCTGCAGAAGATGCACATAGGCCGTTCTTCCGGAATTAAGAGCGGCTATTATGTTTATTCTTTCTCTCAAAAGCCTTTCCTGCTCCTGAAGTCCTTCAAGAGTTTTCTGAGCTTCTCTACGGGCTTCGAGCTCATCAGACATTCTCGCAATGTCTCCCTGAACTGCTTTAGTCCTGTTTTTAACGGAGTTGATCCTCATCTGCTGGAAAAAAAAGACAACGGGCAGAATGATAAGGACGATGATGAATGAGAGGGCGGCAGGCAGGACATTTCCGGCTCCTCCTCCTCCCGAAGGCCCTTTCTGGGCTTTCGGCCTCTTTTTCATTGTCCTCTGTCGAAGTAGATTTACTTCTATCATATTGAACCTCTCAAGTTAATTATTAACCCCTTAAAGCCAGTCCTGCGGCAACCGAAAGAACCGGACCCAAAGTTCCGAGTTTTTCCCTGTGATAATCAGGAACGTTCATTTCTGCGAAAGGATTGAATATTTCGACCGGTTTTTTTAAGGCTTCTTCCAAGCCCTGCTTAAGTCTCGGTATCAAGACGCCTCCGCCTGAGAGTATAAGCTTGCTGAGTTTTTTGTTCGATGAATCTTCCTGTTTCGAAATATTGTCGGCTACTTCGCTGATAAATTCGTTGTATATGAGAGTAACTGTGGCAAGCTGATCCGGCGGCGGGGGAGTCTCGTTCATAATAACCTTTTTGGCGTCTTCTGTCGATATCCCTAGTTTTCTCATCATTTGATGCGTGATCTTGAGAGTTCCGGTGGCGTTGTTATCTCTCGCTATAACCGGTTTGCCGTCAGATACAATACTCATAAGAAACCATTCCGCTCCTATGTGGACGAAACCTACATTGCCGGAATCGAGAGGACCCATTGTTTTTTCATAGCAGTTTTGAAGAGCGAAAAGATTGTAATCGACTACGTTGACTTTCATTCCACTTTCTGAAATCGGATCTATCTGCTGATCAATTACTTCTGTTTTTGCCGCCAGTAGAAGGACTTCCATCTTTTTTTCAGCTTTAATTCTGTCGATGACGTGAAAGTCCAGGCTTATGTCTATATCTTCAAAGTCAAAGGGGAAGTTGTTCTGTGCGTCAAATCTGACCTGACGGGCGTATTCGTTGTCGTTCATAAGTTCTGTTTCTATCTTCTTGACCATCACTGATCTTCCCTGAAGTCCGATATTGACTTTACTCGTTTTTATCATCTCGCTCTCGAGAATTTTCTGAATTGTCTCAGTTATCAGGAGAGGATCCATTATGTGACTGTCGACTATTACATCGGAAGGGAGCTCTTTAATGCCGTATTTGACGAGCGAAGGCTTCTTTCCGATGTTGGAGAGTTCGACTATTTTTATCGAACTCGCTCCGATATCTATTCCGACTCCTTTTTTTGCCATATCCCCCTCCTGCCTAACCTTCTATGAACTTTCTGATTACGGCGCCTTTGATGTGCCATCGCCTTCCTATCTTCTTCCCTTTTAAAAGACTTACTCTGAGATGCTTTCTGACTGTTTGTTCAGAAATATCAAGGAAAACAGCGACTTCTTCTACAGTGTAGAATTTGTTAGGATCGACCTCCCGAGGAGAAATCACCATAAATCCTCCTTTCATAGATGTAGATAACTTTATTTAAAAGAGCACTCTAATATTTTAACATACACAAATTATTAAAATAAATCAAAACTATGTCAAGCGAATATTTAATTAGCTAAACAAATAGTTTTTTAGGTAGAGAACATCATAACAATATAGTTGTAATAATTGTTATATATTAGTATAAAGCGCTTGAAAAAATTATGCGAAAGTATTATAATATTTTTTTGAAAAGGAGGTTTCGATGTTGAAATATTATATCGCGGTTCTTTTAGCGACTATCCTGAGTTTCTCTTGCGGAAAAATGGTGGCGACTCCGGATGTCATCATTGAGGAGATAAGTCCCGAGTTAATAGTAATAGGAGACACAGCAACCAGTGTGTCTGTCACAGTCAAAGTCAAAAACGATGTGGACGCAAGAGCTATGAAAGCGGAATTCAGCTTCAGGAAAAATGACGGTTCTTCCATTACAGGAGTGAACAATATTACCCGTTACATCGATGTTGTCATATCGGGAAAAACAGGAAAAACGGTTTTGAATTCCTATCCTGTTCCTACTGTAGAAATCAGAAACTACCTAGTTGCCAATCCCACCGAGCAGGTCTATCTCAACATCCGTATATCGGGAGAGGATGCCTATGGTTACGAAAAGCAATGGAGCTGTGAAGGAAGGGTGAGCGCGAGCCTCAACAGGTGAGGCCTTCGTTCTAAAATTTTAATAAAAGGGCGGTTTACCGCTCTTTTTTTATTGCGCGAATGATAAAACCAAAAAAACTCAGAAAAGACGCAAAAATAGTACCGGTGCTCCCCTCGGGACCTCTTGAAGACAGAGAGAGGTTTTATGAAGCTGTGAAACATTTTGAATTGAGAGGATACCGAGTCGAGAATTACTTTTTCAGACAAAATCATTATTACCTTTCGTCCGATGACAGGACAAGAAAAGATGATCTGATGAAGGCTATGGGAGATCCCGAAGCAGGTATGATTATAGGAATAAGAGGAGGTTACGGCTGTTCGAGAATTGCGCCGGACATTTTATATTCTGATGTCCTGAATGGTTTCAGAACTTTGTTCTGCGGTTTTTCGGATTTGACGACGATTTCCCTTGTTCTGCTCAAAAAAGGGATTGTCAATTTATACGGACCAATGCTCTCTCCTGATTTCGGAAAAAGTTTTTCCGATTTTTCGTTTAATTTTCTCCAAAAAACCGCTACAGGTGAATCTTTGGGAATTCATCGTTTTTGCGGGGGATGGAAAAACATAATATCCGGAAATCGAGAAGGATTGCTGACTGGAGGGTGCCTTTCTTTGATACAGACTTCTATAGGAACCGATTACGAGATAGAGACGGAAGGCAGAATACTCGCTTTTGAAGATACAGGTGAATCGCCTTATAGAATTGACAGAATGCTTACGCATTTAATTGCAGCCGGCAAATTCGACGAGGTCCAAGGAGTTCTTGTAGGAAGGTTTTCTTCATGTCCGGATGCCCCGCCAACTTGTGAAGAAGTCGTGGCAGAAAGGCTGTCTTCGCTTAAATGCCCTGTTCTTACCGGAGCTGATTTCGGCCATGTCCGTGACAAGATAACGTTGCCTCTTGGAACGCTCGTCAGGCTTGATTCCGACAGAGGAGAAATCGAGTTTCTTGAAAAAGCCGTAGAAGACTGAGTTGTTGAGTATATGAATGATATCTTGAAAAACAAAATAAGAATAAAAGTCGCAGGTCCTGCTCAAAAGATAATTATTCAACTGCCTGAAGGAGCGGCGAATGGTTTTCCCGAGAATTGTGAATTCAGAAATTCCGGCGGCAGGATAATGATGAATGGCATGTATTTTCGTTCCATAGTGAATATTCCCTGCGAATTTTCCGTTGTAAGAGGATTAATCGTAGGTGAATCATTCCATTGGGAACACAGAGAAGATCACGCTTTCAGAGGTTCGCTTGAAATAGTGTCCACACCTGCGGGTCTCATTGCGATAAACGAACTTCCGTTTGAATATTATATTGCTTCCGTGGTGGGCTCTGAGATGAAATCGGAATGTCCTGAGGAATTTCTCATGACACAGGCTATTGTCGCCAGGTCAGCGGCTTACAGCATGTCGAAAAAACTTCACGCCGGTGAATTATTCGATCTTTGTTCTGATGATCATTGTCAGGACTACAGGGGCGTATTGCGTGAGACAAACAGAATACTGGATGCAGTAAACCGGACATCCGGAGAATTCCTTTATTACGGGGATGACATTGCCGACTGCAGATTTTCAAAAATCTGCGGAGGACGGACATCAAAATTCAGCGACGCGTGGAAAGAGGAATCGCCTCATCCCTATATGCCTGAAAAATGGGATTGTCTTATTGGAGGACCGGATATTTCTTCTTTGGCTGATTACGTCGGAAGTGATTTTCCCCATGCTCTTTGTTCTCCTTCTGAGACTATCCACAAAGGATTTAGATACGCCTCGCGGTATTTTCGATGGGAAATGCCAATCCCAAAGGATTTTGTTTCGGGTAATTTAGCTTCTTTTGGATTTAAAATAGGTGATGTATTGTCCGCTCAGCCCTTGGAGATAACATCTTCTTTCAGGATCGTTAAAATGAAGTTTGTGGGGAAAAAAGGAGAATGCATTCTATCAGGCGAACTGAACCTGAGAAAGGTCATGTCGCTCTCAACTCTTCCGTCATCTTCTTTTGTTCTTGACGACAAAAAAATTGAATGGATATGCAGGGGAGCCGGATGGGGACACGGGGTTGGAATGTGTCAGATAGGAGCGTTGAATCTCGCCGTCGCCGGTTACAGCCATGAGTTCATATTAGATCATTATTTTCCTGGTTGCCGCATAGGCAAGGCATACGAATATCAAGATTTAGAGGAAAAAATCTGGCAGGAAAAAAGACCTTGTTATGAAAGAGCCAACTGTTACGAGATTCACAGATGCAAACACGGCAAGACGGGGGACGGTCCACAAAACTGCAAAGGTGATCCGTCAGTTTTTGAAAAGGAGTTTTGACATGAAGATTATTTTTGCAATTGTTCTTACTGCGCTTTTGATATTTTATCCTCTGACCTTTTTAAACGCCGCTTTGAGCGAAATCGAAAATGCCCTTGCAGTGGGAGACGTGCTTCTCGCCAGAGAATTGCTGTCTTATTCAAATGAGTTCGAAAGATCGTCGGCTGAATTCTGTGTTTTAGCCGCGAAGACGTATCTTTGGATGAACGCTGTCGACAGCAGTTTTTTCTGGGCTTCGAGGATAGCTGACAGGGAAAAAATTCCTGTGGAACTGGCAGGACCTCTTTTCAGGCATAACAATTCTTTCAGGGGGATATACAGCGATTTTACGGAGGCAGTTCTATTTTTTAACGCTGGAGAATATAAAAACGCGCTGAAAACATTCATCAAAGTAAGGGACACGGAGGATTTTCCGAAAGTGATAGAAGACTACCTCGATTATTTTATTTTCGCCTCTTATATCCAGACGGGAGACACTCTATCGGCTTTAATTCAAGGTGAACTGTTCTGTAAAAAACACGCCACAATACTTTTAGCACATGTTTCCGGAGACATGTCCCAGATATACCTCTCGCGGGGAGATATGGATAATGCGGCGTCTCATCTCAAAATCGCCTACCTGGAGGATGAAGAAAAATTTTTTGCGGCAAAAATATTTTTAAGCCGAGGAGATTCAGAGTTTGCCGCGGTATATTTAGCTGAACTTCTCTCGGTTTCCAGTTCATGGTCAGACAGCGCGTGGTCCCTCCTCACGGAACTGGAGAAAGCCGACACTCTGGCGAGATCACGATCCCTCGAAAAAGACAGAAAATACGAAAGCGTAATCCTTCTGCTCGGACCTTACGTGGCTTCCCATCCATCAAATGCCGAAGCATCTCTTATACTCGGTCGGGCTTTGAGAAGATCATCGAGGCATCAAGAGGCTCTTTCCCATCTAGAAAGAGCTTCCTTGTCGGCTGCCCTCAGGAGCAACGCGCTTTATAATCTCGGTATGAGTTACAGAACTCTGGGCAGAAAAGCTGAAGAAGAAGCCGTTTGGACGACTTTCGTAAAAGAATTCATGAGCGGTAATCTTTATGACGACGCGCTTGTCTATCTGGCAGAGCTCCAAATCGCCGCCGGTCAGAAAAGCGTCGCGATTGAGCTTCTTAAAAAAGTCATAGAATCTCCTCATTCAAACGATATGGTCCCCAGGGCTTCCGAGATGATATTAAAACTCCTTGACGGAGATGAACTCAATGATTTCACGGTATATGTTTCTTCTCTCGAAGTTACTGAACGAAATGCGTCTCTTTTATATACAACCGCGGTTAAAATGAGAACTGAAGAGTCACGCGAACTGTTGATAAAAATAGCGAATTCCTTGCCTTTGAGCGAATACTCGAGAAGGTCTGAAAGGCGCCTTTCGGAAAATATGCGTTTTGCTGTCCCTCTTCCCGTTGATTTTTCAAAAAACACTGAAGAGAGATTCGGAACCCAACGAGTCGGCGACGAAACCGCGATGGTCTGTGAAAGGTCTAAATACCTGTATGCATTCGGACTCAGAACCTGGGCGAGAAAAGAAATTGAATCCGTCCGGTCCCCGAATCAGCGTGAAAAATTTCTGTTGGCAAAGACAGCTGACGCAGGACTTGACAGATACAAAGCCATAGTCCTCGCGTCTTCAGTTAAAAACAGCATTTCAGGTTCATGCCCTTCAGATCTTTTTTTCATTATATACCCCCAGGCTTTCAGGCTGGAGATTGAGAGGGCGGCACGCGCTTTTTCATTAGATGTCCATATCCTGCAGGGACTTGTGAGGACAGAGAGCCTTTTCGACGAGAATATAAAATCCTGGGCAGGAGCTGTCGGACTCGCACAACTCATGCCTTCTACAGCTTCCTCCGTTGCAGCCTCTCTTGGGATAAGCTCCTATTCTCTCACAAATCCGAGTTCAAACCTCATGTTCGGAGCCAAATATTTGTCTGATCAGTTCTCGAATTTCAAAAAAATCGAGGTAGCCCTCGCGGCTTATAACGCCGGTCCCGGAAACGCAAGAAAATGGATATGCTCGGGCGGCGAAGAGGATTATATTTCAAATATCGGATTTGCCGAAACACGCCTTTACGTGCCGAAAGTTCTGACGACAGCCTGGATTTATGAAAAAATAGAAGGGAGAATTTTTTGAAAAGCCCGTTTCTGAGTTTTGTTATCGCGGAAAAACTCTCCGGAGACAGTGAGTATTTTTCAATAGAAAATTGCGGTGATAAACATAGTTACGAAATACTCAAATCTAGTGATTATTCGCCGGAAGCCGTAAACAGGACGTTGAAAAAAGCCGGAGGAAAATGGTTTTCAGTTGTAATGCCAGGCGTCCACTTGAAAGAGGATTTTGTTAAAATTGTTGCCCAAAGCGAAGCAAGCAAAGATGACGCGGGTATGATATACGGAGATTATGAATTGAACCAGAAAAAAGTTGAGTTGTATGATTACAACGGAGATTGGACGGAAAGATGGAATTTCGGAAAACTCAGGATATACAACACAAAAGCGGTTTCAGACCAGGGTTTTTTCGACTCGAGGTTCCCGTCAGCATACAATTACGACATGCTTTTGAAATTTTGGAACATAAAAAAGGCAGTCAGAATTCCGCAGGTTTTATATTCTTTCCACAGCCGTGAAAAAATCAATACGTTAAAAAATAAGCTTTTTTTCCCTGCGGAAGGAGAATATGGAGGATTTTCCTACCTCTTCTATGACGAAAGTTTTAAACAGCAGGTAGAAAAATGTTTTGATGAATTTTTGGTCAGGCAGAATATCTTTTTCGAGTCAGAAAATTCTCAAACCCCGTCAAAAGGTGTCGAGTCTTCCGGTTCTCCGGCAGTGGCCGTCGTAATACCTGTCCATAACAGATCCGAAATGTTGAAAGATGCTGTCGAAAGCGTCAAAAATCAGGACTTTGGCGAATGGGAACTGATAATAGTAGATAATTCTTCAGACGACGGGACATACGAAACAGCACTTAAATTAGCCGAAAAAGACGGAAGGATAAAAGCTTTAAGAAGACAGGACAACAGGATATCAAAAGCGCTCAATCTTGGAATAAGAAACGCCTCCGCCAGATATATTGCTCAGCTCGATTCAGACGATTTTTATACTCCTTCGACGCTTAGGAAAATGATTCAAGCCCTTGATGACAATCCCGATGCAGGGCTTGCTGTGAGTTATTATGATTTGGTGGATGAAAAAGGCGAATCCATCGAAGAACTGGGAGTCGTAAAGCACGAGGAGTATTCGGTGAACAATATTCTGAGAGTTGACGGGGCCGGAGCTGTGCGTGTTTGGAAAAAATCGGTGCTCCAAGAGATGGGTTTATTCGATGAAGATCTTTTTTGCGATTACGGCGAGGATTACGATATGGTGCTCAAAGTCATTGAAAAATACAGATTGATCAGAGTTCACGAAGTGCTATACCATTACCGAAGACATCCCGGCAACAGCGATGTCCTCAGAGACGAGTTGTTCAAACTCAACGCTAAAAACAGAGCAAGGTTGAACTCTTGGATCAGGAGAAAAAAGTTACTTAAAGGATCGGAAAATGAAACATTACTTTACTGAAATCGCTTTTTTTGCTCTTTTCGCGTTTTTGTTCTCTTGTATGCCCTCATATTCAGATGTTGAAGCTGATATCGCGCCCATAGAACTTTTCGTTTTCGACAGCATTCTCGGGACAGTTTCTTCGGTTTCTGCCGGGGAAAACGCCATGCTGGTGGTCATAGACGCGTTGTCTAGACAGTATCTTTATGCTTATGAATTTTTCGAGGGGGACAGCTTTCGCTTAATTGAAAGAGGATATATCGCGAGAGACGAATACGGTGTCAGGGACGTCAAATTTTACAATGGATTGTTTTACGTCGTGGAAGGTCTTGACGGTGTTCTTGTCGTCAGAAAAAACGGATCTTTTGAAGCCGCCGGAAGAATAATGGCTCCCGATACAGGAGTTATGTTTTTTGATGTTGCGGAGGGAGATGAAGGCATATACTGTGCTTGTGGGGAAGAAGGCGTGATAAAATTCATGAGCAGGCACGGGGCAGGAGGATACATCTCATATTTTGCCGTGGACACGATTAGATGCGAAGGCAGTGCTTCTCATGTCTCTGTTCAAGGAGATTTAACCGCAGTCGGCCTTTGGGATGTAAAAAAAGTATGTCTTTTCAAAAATGGCATTCTCACTGGGGTCATTGAAGGTCTTAAGGGGATAGCAGGACTGGCGATTGAAGGGGAGAGACTGTATGTGGCGTCGGAGCAGGGGGGGTTGCTTATTTACGGCATTTCAGAAAGCGGCTCTTTTGAAAGGATAAAAGAAATCTCTGAGTTTCCGGCATATGACGTCGAACTCTGCGACGGCAAAATATTTGTTGCGGCGGATATCGAAGGGTTGAAAGTTTATGACCTCAACGGCAGACTCATAGCTTTCTGCGACGAAGCTTCTCCGGCGGAAAAAGTGTCATCATGGGAAGGGCTTGTTTTCGTGAGCCACGCTATGCAAATTCCCAAAGGATATCTCTGGATTATTCAAAAGAAGGATTTATAACATGACTTTCAGAAAGCGTTTTTTTCTGACAACAATTCTTTTATGTGGTTGCGCCCCGAGAAGCTCTTACGTCGGACATGTCAGTGAAACTCTAAACAGCGGAATTGGTTTTAACTTCTCTCAAACACCTGATTCTGTGTGGAAAGGCATAATCAGGATCAACAGCCAATGGGTAGAGATTTCAGGTGATTTCTCCATGGCGCACAGAAATGCCGATTCTCTTTGGACAATTAACATTACAGGTCCTTTCGGTGTTTCTATCTTCAAAGCGCGAAAATCACATGATTCTCTTGAAATACATTGGAAAGATGAAAATGATGTCTGGCTTGAATACAAGGACTGGGAAACGGCTTCCGGCGAACCATTGATACCGTTTGGAGAGCTTTTTTTTTCTCTCTGTGTAGGTCACGCTCCGGGAGAAATCGTGGAGGAGAGGAACGAAAACTATTTTTTGATTTTTGAAGATATCCTGTATGCTTTAACTGAACCGGCGGACGGATCAGCGGCTGTGGCGTTGGTCGAGATGGACGGCGAAGAATACTTTTTTATTCTGAAACCCGCCGGCAGAGACCATCTGATAGAGACTGTTTTTAGAAGTGATTCGCTCGAAGCGGTGTTTATTTTCAGGTAAGGGATTAGAAACCGTAAAGAATTTTTATCTCGTCTTCTGCGGAAATTTTTTCGAGAGCCTTAAACACTTCGGAATCCCAGAATCCTTTTTCAACTTCTTCTTTTATGATCTCGAGGCTTTTATCGAGTTTCATGGCGTTTCTGTAAGGCCTGTTAGTCGAAAGAGAATCGAAGACGTCAGAAACGGATATTATTCTGACGGGGAAAGGTATTTTTTCGCCTTTCAATGAGTCGGGGTAACCCGAACCGTTGAGTTTTTCATGATGCGAGCGGATAATTGAGCGGAAATTGACGGTTGATTTCAGGGGTTTTAAGATTTCTTCGCCGATAATCGGGTGAGTTTGGATAATTTTTCTTTCATTTTGATTGAAAGTTCCCGGTTTTTGCAGGATGATTTCGGGAATGCCTATCTTGCCTATGTCGTGAAGTATTCCGGCTTCCTGCATTTCGCTTTTCGTGGCTTCGGAAATATTGAAGAAATCCGCGAGTTTGAGAGCGACAAATGACACTCTCTGGTTATGTCCTTGAGTATATGCGTCTCTTGCGTCGATAGCTTTGGCGAGCGAGGCAATAACCATGGAAACATCTTCGAGTTTGTCGAGAAGCAGTTTAAATTTCAAGAATGATCGTATCCTGATTTTCAATTCGAGAGGATTGAACGGCTTCGAAAGAAATTCGTCGGCTCCTGATTTAATGGCTTTAAGTTTGTCTACAAGAGCGTCGTAGGCGGTGATGACGATCACCGGAATAAGTCTGGTTTCGAAAGTCGTCTTTATCTTGCGGCAGAGCTCTATGCCGTCCATTTCAGGCATAGTGACGTCCGTTATTATCAGGGAAGGTTTTTCCTTCAGTGCTATTTCGTATGCTTCCCTTCCGTTGAAGGCAGTCAGAAAATCATAATCTTCACCGCCGAGAGACATTTTGATTGTATTGATTATAAGCTCGTTGTCGTCGACGAGAAGAATGGATGCGTTTTGGGGCAATTATTTTCTCAATTCGTCCCTGTTGTTGAACACTTTCACCAATGCCGCAATGATATTCTCAATTCCGGATTTTTCTGACAGAAGCATGTTTTGAGTAATCCAGACGGCTTCAGATGAACAGGCTTTTTCAGTGTTAGGAAGGCTGAATTTATTGAAGTCCGGAAAATCAGTGTTAAAACAACGCTGGGGTCCGCCTCCGGGACCGAAATTATTCTCCGTGAAAACCGGTTGTTTATATACAGGCAGTGAATATCCGGCACTAAGAGGGACTCCTTCAGCTCTGACCGCATCGACTATATCCACTTTTGTGATTCCTTCCCACTGGGAGATGTCTATCATAAAAGGATATATATGCCATGATGAAACTGAATCTTTGTCCAAAGAAGCAAGCGTTCTGTAACCATTCATGTCTGATATGGCGCGGTCGAGTTCCAAAGCGTTTTTCTCTCTCAGAGACTGCAAAGAAGGATATCTTTCGAGCTGAGCGATGAGAATCGCAGCTTGGAATTCAGTCATTCTGTAGTTTCCGCCGTATCTGTAATGGGCATACCAGAGACCCTTCTCGCTTCTGCCGCAGTTGCCGAGACTTTTCGCGATTTCAAAGACTTCACCCGAATCAGTTATTATCATCCCGCCCTCGCCCGAGCTGATATTTTTTGAGGACTGAAAGCTGAAACAAGCGGCTTCGCTTTTTGAGCCGACGGGGATGCCCTTGAAAACCGAACCCCATGCCTGACAAGCGTCTTCGACGACAGCCAATCCGTGTTTTTGAGCCAGAGATTGGATTTTGATCAAATCTGCAGGTCTTCCCGCGAAATGAACAGGCATGATTGCTTTTGTGTGTTCGTTTATCAGTGCTTCAACTGAATTTATGTCGATGTTGAGTGTTTCCAAATCAATATCTGCAAAAACCGGTTTTGCGAGTGCGTCGAGGACGGACATTGCCGATGCTATGAAAGTATAGCCGGGGATGATAACTTCATCTCCGGGGCCGATACCGGATGATTTCAAAGCAATAGCAAGGGCTACCGAGCCGTTTGTCACCGCGACAGCGTGCCGGACTCTGCTGAATCTGGAAAACTTTTCCTCAAATTCCCTGACAAAAGTTCCGTGAAGAGAGCCCCACTTTCCGCTGTCAAAGGCGCGGAGCAGGTTTTCTCTCTCGGGTTGGCCATACACGGGCCAAACCGGAAAAGATTCGCGCGTGACCGGATTTCCTCCGTTGATTGCTAATTTCGGCATATTTGGTCTCCTATGATAGATAAAAAGACTTAAAGGCTTTAACTGTCTGAAAAAGGTCTGCTTTATGGGATACTTCAAAAGGAGAGTGCATAGAGAGAATTGGAGTCCCGCAGTCTATCGTAGGTATACCCCAGTAGGAAATAAACTTCGCTACAGTCCCGCCCCCGCCTTCGTCAACTTTTCCGAGTTCCCCCACCTGCCATACGACTTTGTTGGAGTTGAACAAAGTTCTCAACCTCGAAAATGATTCTGCGTGAGCGTCGTTCGTTCCTGATTTGCCTCTCGAACCCGTATATTTGACGATACATACTCCGTGTCCGAGCTTCGCGGTGTTGTTTTTTTCAACAACTTCCGGATAGTCCGGGTCCAGAGCGCAGGCGACATCTGCCGAAATGCAGAAACTCTTTCTCATGGTTTCCCTTATCATTGAATAGGAAACTGATTTTCCCCATTGCTTGAGTATTCCAAGGACGGCATCTTCGATTATTGAAGAATCCGCCCCGGTGTCTCCGCTCGAACC
>JAFGIG010000053.1 GCA_016929715.1 Caldifarciminota bacterium | reverse complement strand
TGCATAGCTCTCGCGTTGACAAACGCCAAAAAAGGCAACCTCGATGACGGATTCGTGTTTGCGGGTGCTAATGCCTACAGAACAGATAAAATCATTTCTGTTAAAGAATTAGTCAAAACTTTGTTGGATGAATATGAAAAGCAGGAACGCTTGGATACGACAGTTGACTGATAAAAAACACAATACCAAGAGAAAATAAATTTCTTGGTTCGATGCCGTCGATTTTCAAAAAACCAAAAACTTATTCTGTTTTCGGAATTTTTGTTTCTGTTTTTCCGGTTCATGTTTTTCGACCTTTATAAAACAAGAAATGAATTATTATTCAATACGGACAGATTCGCAGACTATTGGACCCGTCATTTAATTTGATATAAAAAGGCGACAATACATGAAAGACATGACTGCCGGAAGCGTCACAAAAAATATCTTGGTATTCAGTGTGCCTATGCTTCTCGGGAATGTTTTTCAGCAGTTTTATAATGTAGTCGACTCGATTGTCGTAGGAAGATTCATAGGAAAAGGGGCTCTTGGGGCAGTCGGAGTGTGTTTTCCCATAATATTTTTTATAGTAGCCCTAATCATGGGCGCTACTATGGGATCTATGGTTCT
Organism: Caldifarciminota bacterium; assembly: GCA_016929715.1. GTDB lineage: Bacteria > SDB-A > SDB-A > SDB-A > SDB-A > JAFGIG01. The sequence continues at coordinate 3,635 of JAFGIG010000053.1, read as the reverse complement.
CATAGCCCAGTTTTTCGGAGCGAAAAATTACGAGAAACTCAGAGCGACAGTAGATACGACATACATAGTAATGTTTTTCACGGCTCTGCTCATGACGTTTGTCGGACTTTTGACGAGCGGGTATATCCTCAGGCTCCTGGGCACGCCTTTTGATGTCATAAAAGACGCTAAAACTTATCTCGATATAATATTTATAGGCCTCATTTCAATTTTCGGATACAACGGACTCAGTGCGATAATGAGAGGGGTCGGCGATTCCAAAACGCCACTGTATCTGCTAATAGTATCGAGCCTGATAAACATAGTTCTCGATCTTTTGTTTGTGCTGGTTTTCAGGTGGGGAGTCGCCGGAGTCGCCTGGGCGACTGTGATAGCGCAGACAATATCTTTCGCGATGGGTGTTGTTATATTAAATATGAAAAATCCGCTGTTGTCCCTGAGAATAAGAAACTGCGGTTTTGACAAAAAAATATTCACGGAGAGTATAAGAATCGGACTACCGTCAGGCGCCCAGCAGATGTTCGTGTCACTTGGCATGATGGCTTTGACTAAAATTGTCAACGGATTCGGAACGAACGCCCTTACCGCATTCACTGCCGCAGGAAGAATTGACTCCTTTGCGATGATGCCCGCCATGAATTTTTCAATGGCACTTTCGACTTTTACCGGCCAGAACATAGGAGCTGAAAAAATGGAAAGAGTGTCCAAAGGATTAAAGAGCACTCTTTTAATGTCGATAATATATTCGCTTGTGGTGACTTTGGTAATTTATTTCAAGGGCGGAGACTTAATCAGAATTTTCAACACCGATCCGGAAGTCGTCAGAATCGGGAAAGAGTATTTGCTTATTGTCAGTTCTTTTTACATAGCTTTTTCAGTTATGTTCGCGTCAAACGGGCTTCTCAGGGGCGCCGGCGACACATTGATACCGATGATAATCACCCTTTTCTCTCTCTGGGCGTTCAGAGTTCCGCTCTCGTTCTTTTTATCGAGGTTTATGGGGACAGCAGGCATTTGGTGGGGTATACCTGTCGCCTGGTGTTTTGGAGCGTTCGCTTCTCTCCTCTATTACAAAAGCGGCAACTGGAGAAAGCGAATTGCCATCAGGAACTTTAACGCGAGTAAAGTAGCAGAAGGGGAAAGCATCAATGAAGTTGAATTAGAAGATTTGGAGAAAAAAGAATACAGGTTGTAATTTATATTACTTTTATAATTATAAAAGGAAGGAAGTTATGAGAGAAGATTCAATAATAATCATCGGAGCGGGATTTGCGGGGCTTTCCGCGGGTATTTATGCTCAAATGAACGGATACAAGACGAAGATATTCGAGTCTCACAACCTGCCAGGAGGCCTTTGCACAGCCTGGAAACGGGGAGATTTCACGATAGACGGATGTGTCCACTGGCTTGTAGGATCATCTCCAAAAAGCGGCATGCACGAATTCTGGCGGGAAGTCGGAGTTGTAAAAGAAGCTAAATTCATAGACTTGGACGAGTTTATGAGATACGAAAGCAAAGACGGAAGAACGCTGATTTTCTATTCCGACGTCGACAGGCTGGAAAAACATCTTCTTGAATTTTCACCTGCCGATAAAAAACCGATAAAGGAATTTACAGAAGGTGTCCGTATGTGTATAGGTTTTGACAGGCCACCCGAATCGGCTCCTCTGATTAAAAAACTTTTGACTGGAATCAAAATGGGAATGTTTTTTATGTTAAAAGGCAGAAAAATAAAAAAGTGGATGAACATCACAGCGGATGATTTTGTCAAGCAATTCAAAGATTCGGTTCTCAGAGAGGCATTTTTGCAGATCTGGATTCCGGAATTCTCGATGTTTTTCATGCTTTTCACTTTTGCTTTTCTCCACAACAAAAACGCAGGATATCCCATGGGCGGCTCTATGCCTCTGTCGAGAGCGCTTGAAAAAAGATATAGAGAACTTGGCGGCGAAATCCACTACGGAAAAAAAGTCGAAAAGGTTTTGACCCAAAACGACAAGGCAGTCGGCGTAAAACTCGCCGATGGAAGCGAGCATTTTTCGGATATAGTTGTTTCAGCTGCGGATGGCTATAACACGATTTTCAAGATGCTCGACGGTAAATACACTGATGAAAAAACAAAATTGCCTTACGAAAAATGGAAAACATTTCCTTCCCTTGTTTACATCGGTATAGGGGTGGGTAAAACTTTTGATAATGAACCGAAAACTGTGTCAGGAGTCTGTTTCGAACTCGATAAACCTGTTGAAATAGCAGATTGGAAAACCAAGAGTTTAACGGTTCACATATTCAACCAGGACCCATTTTTTGCTCCACAGGGCAAGACCGTTTTGACGGTAATGATACCGAGCGATTATAAATACTGGTTTGATCTTTCAAAGGATAAAGAAAAATACAGAGAAGAAAAAGAGAATATAAAGAATACAGTTCTCGAAATCCTTGAACAGAGATTTCCGGGACTAAAAGAAAAAGTAGAGGTGACTGATGTCGCGACTCCCGTCACTTTTGAACGCTACACGGGCAACTGGAAAGGGAGTTTTGAGGGATGGCTTATAACGCCTGAAAATTCTCATGTTGTAATGAAACCGATGTCGCAGTCTCTCCCGGGACTGAAGAATTTTTATATGTGCGGACAGTGGGTGGAACCGGGGGGAGGCCTTCCGACGGGCGTCATGTCAGGGAGAAGGCTGATTAAAAGTTTATGCAAGACAGACAAGAAGAAGTTCAGAACAACGGATGCATAAGCATTAACATGAGGTTAAAAATGAGTATCCATGGGTGTTTACACGTTACTTGGAAAAAATTTCTAAGGGGGAGCAGATCATGGAAAATAGACCTTGGTATGAAAAGCTTTTTGAAAACTACGGCAATAAATATGACAAAGAGTCTTTCACGAGAGGAACTATCGGGGAGTGCGATTTTATTGAGAGAGAATTAAACCACGACAAAACAAAGAAAATTTTAGACATCGGGTGCGGAACGGGAAGGCATACAATGGAGTTGACAAAAAGAGGATACGACGTTACAGGGGTGGATCTATCCGAATCAATGCTGAAAAAGGCGAGAGAAAAATCTCGGAAATCCGGTTTAAACATTAGATTTGTTCAGCAGGACGCGAGAAACCTTCCTTACAATTCAGAATTTGACGCCGCAATAATGCTCTGTGAAGGAGGGTTTCCCCTCATGGAGACAGACGAGATGAATTATGAAATCTTAAAAAACGCCACAAAGGCTCTTAAAGAAAATGCAAAATTCATCTTCACAACATTAAACGGACTTTTTCCTTTACATCATTCTGTCGAAGAGTTTTGTGCCAAGGATTCAAAGCAGGGTAACGCAACTTACAGGAGCAATACATTCGATTTGATGACTTTCAGGGACCACAATATTACTGAAGTGGAAAACGACGCGGGGGTGAATGTTTCTCTGGTTTGCGACGAGAGGTATTACGTCCCGAGCGAAATAACCTGGCTTCTGAAAACTCTTGATTATAAAAAAATCGATATATTCGGTGCAAAACTCGGCGCTTTCTCGAGAGATGACAAATTGACGACGGAAGATTTTGAGATGCTCGTCGTGGCTGAAAAATAAATTATCTGTCTTGTTGTCAGGACAATTATCCGTTTTAGTGAATT
>JAFGIG010000052.1 GCA_016929715.1 Caldifarciminota bacterium | reverse complement strand
CGCCTTCAAGACGAAGGCTGTTCTGAGATAATACTTATATCCCAGGATGCCACATCTTTCGGCAAAAACTCTTCGGATGGAAAACTGCCTGATCTAATAGGTAAAATAGAGAAAATCGTCTATAGCGATGTCTTTTACAGGATCCCGTATCTGCATCCCAAGGGATTCGATGAAAAACTCATTGATGTCATCTCTTCCGCCGAAAACCTTATAAAATGCCTCGACATCCCTGTTCAGCATTTTTCAGACCGTCTGTTAAAAAAAATGAACAGGCACAGCAAGAGAAAATTTTTGATAGACCTTTTTTACCGCCTCAGGGAAAGAATACAAAATGCCGCTTTCAGGACTACTTTCATTACAGGTTTTTTCGGGGAAACTGATAAAGACATCGAAATTCTATTAAATTCCGCGAGGAAAATCGGTTTTGAAAGATCCGGAGTTTTCCCTTACAGCCTTGAAGAATGCACACCCGCTGAATTCTACAAGGGCTTACCAGACAAGAAAGAAGCTAAAAGAAGGCTGAATATAGTCAGAAAGGAACTTTCAGAAATTATGCTGGAAAGGGACAAATCGAGAATAGGCAAAAACGTCAAAGCAGTAATAGAGGGATACGCCGGTAATTATGCTGTCGCCAGAACAGACTGGGACATGCCTGATGTTGACAAGACTGTTTTTATAAGGGATGAAAAAAAAGAATTGACAAGCGGAAAATGGACGGATGTAAAAATACAAAGTGTCACTCATAAAGCGATTTATGCGGAAACATCACTTTAGAGCAATTCTCTTCAGCGCGATAATTTTCTTTTCGGGATGCTCAAAAAGCGGAAATTATATCGAAGACTCCGGAAAATTCGGAAGTTACACTGTCGCCTTTTATGATTCAACCGGAGGCGATATAACATCATGGGAGGTTTCCGGGGATACCGCTTTGCTTGTCGGAAACTTTTCAGGGAGAATGACTCTATTTTCCATTTCTGACGGAAGAATTCTCCGGGACACTTTTTTTGATTCGCCGGTTCTGAACGTCAAAGCCTTGCCGCATTCTTGCGCAGTCTTATTAGCCAGAGGAGATTTGGTCATCCTGGGTCAAAACTGGCAGGAGATAAAGGCGTTCAGGATGCTCCGCGGGGGATATATGCCTTCAGTCGAATACGAAGGTAAAATCTTTTATCAGAGGCTCGACGGAGAAATTTTTATCTTCGATTACATATATCTTTATCTCTCTGAAATCGACATATCTAAATCAAGAGATATCGGCATGGTCCAACCACTGAAACACGGCGGCAAAATTTATTTTCTCACTGCTCAGAACCTGTTTTGCCTCGACGGGTCGAGCGGAAATATTCTATGGTTTTCCTCGTTCAATACGCCGAGTTTACCTCTGGATTTATGCGGATTTAAAGATAGAATATTTGTTTCATTCGATGACGGTTCGCTTCTTGAATTTGAGAGTTTCAGCGGAAGAGTCGCTACGAGATATGATGTATTGGAAGGGAGGGGTTTTTATTTCAGAGTTTTCTGTAAAGATATATATTATATTGCGGAAAACGGAGATTTAGGTGTATATTTCCTTGGGTCGGGAGAAGTTCTCTGGAATCTTGAAACAGAACAGCTTTTTCTCACAAAACCAGAGTGCAGCGGAGAAGATGTCCTTTTTGTCAGTTATTCGGGCAGGTTATATTCCGTGAACAGATGGACCGGGAGAATTAACAGCCTGAATCAACTAAATCTGAATAAAGTCAAATATTTTGAGAGTATCGGTGAATACTTCATTGCGGTAGGAGGAGACGGTGTATTCTGCGTCATTGAAAAAAATTGAACGTTTAAAGATTTCTCTTAAAAAAAGACATTTTTTTCTGATACCGACAATATTATTTTTTGTTTCCTGTTCTTCCCTGAGAAACGTCGAATACAACTCTTCATTATACGGCGGCAGTCCGGACCACGCGCCTTTTAAGTCGAAAAATTTATTTACAACCTCAAGAGAATTGTTTTTTCAGTATCAGATAAATCCAGTTGCAGTGATACCAAAGGGTGAAAACTTTCTTGTATTTTCAGACCAGGGAACAGTGTTTCTCGTCGATATTGGAAAAGGCGATTTAAGCGTATTCAGAGAAACCGGTCTCCTTTTTAGATCGGTAATAGGAATAAAAGACGGTTTTATAGCCGTTTTACAGGGGAGCGAACTCTTAAAGCTCGACGAAGACATTATTCTGATATGGAAGATTGGTTTTTCAGAGAAAATAGTATCTCATCCGGTTTGTGACGGAGATTTTCTTTTTTTGGCTACAGAATATTCTCTTCATAGAATTTCAGCCGAAGACGGATCTCTTCAGAATACAGCCGGCGGCCTCGATCTTAGAGGTTGCGGAGAAACAGCGCCTTTTTTACTGAAAAACGGAATTATTATCCCGTCTGCTCCGGGAGAGGTGAGTTTATTCGGCAGGGAAGACTTATATCTTAAGTGGACTTACAATACGGGAAATTTTTTCCCTTTCAGAGCAGTCCCAGTGATGACGAAATCAGGACCCGCGGTGCTCGATTGTTCTGGTTCTCTTAATGTTCTCGACCCTGAAGACGGAACACTCAGGGAAAAATTTAATCTTGTCCCTTTCAGAGAACCTGTCTTTGCCTCTTTCGACGGTAAAGACCTTTTTGTTTCAAGTCTGTCTTCAGAAAGATTTTCATTTTCATATTCTCTGGAAAAAAATGTTTTGAATTGGCATAAAGAAGGATACAGCGGAGTCCCGGGAGTTTTCAAGGACGCTGTTCTTCTTGCGGGAGACAGCTCGCTTTGCGTTTTTGACAGAGCGGGGAATCCGGTCGCGTGTTTTAGAGAAGAATCAGGATTAAAAGCATTTTTCGTCTTCAGCAACGCATTTTTCATGTTTTCAGAAAAATATTTGAGAATAATCATAGAGTGAGGTATCCATGAAAGAAGTTTACTTGAGCGATAAAGCCGCGGTAGAGGGAGACGTCAGATTCGGCAACAACGCAAATGTCTGGCACTGCGCCGTTCTCAGAGCGGACATCAACTATATATCCGTGGGTGAAAACACTAATGTCCAGGACGGATGCATTGTTCACGTGACACACGAACTGCCGGCAATAATAGGCGGCAATGTCACCGTCGGCCACGGCGCCATAATTCACGGATGCCGGATAGAAGACAATGTTTTAGTGGGAATGGGCGCCGTTATTCTCGACGGCGCGGTTGTGGGTAAAAATTCAATTGTTGCTGCCGGCGCAGTGGTGCTCGAAAAACAAAATATCCCTGAAAATTCACTTGTCGCCGGAATACCGGCGAAAGTAAAGCGGACTGTGACCCAAGAAGAAGCCGGAAATATTTCTAAATCAGCCCAGGAATATGTTAAACTTGCAAAAGAAAGTTTGAAGAATAATATCAGGAGGATAGATGATTAAAAAGATGATGCACGGCAACGAAGCGTGCGCATACGGTGCGATAATCGCAGGATGCAGGTTTTTCGCAGGATACCCGATAACTCCCTCGAGCGAGATAGCCGAAGAATTGGCAGTTCTCTTGCCGCAGGTCGAGGGAAAATTCATACAGATGGAGGACGAAATAGCCTCCATGGCGGCAATTCTCGGAGCGAGCCTCAACGGAATAAAATCACTCACCGCGACTTCCGGACCGGGTTTCAGCCTTAAACAGGAAAACATCGGATACGCCTGTCAGACTGAGATTCCCTGCGTGATAGTGAATGTCCAGAGGGGAGGCCCTTCCACGGGAAGTCCCACGATGCCCTCGCAGGAAGATTTCATGCAGAGCAGGTGGGGAACACACGGAGACCATTTCATAGTGGTCCTATCTCCGAGCAGTGTTCAGGAAACTTTTGACCTCACAGTAAAATCATTTAACATTTCAGAAAAATACAGAACCCCCGTCATTCTTCTGATGGACGAAATAGTCGGCCACATGACTGAAAAAATGATTCTTCCTGAGCCCGGTGAAATCGAAATAATAGACAGGAAAAAACCTTCTGTAAAACCTGAAGATTTTAGACCCTATGAAAACACAGAAGACGGAGTTCCTCCAATGGCGGCTTTCGGATCAGGATACAGACATCATGTCACGGGTCTTATGCATGACGAAACCGGTTTTCCTACAAACAACAGCGAGATAATACAAAAACAGAAAGACAGATGGAAAAAGAAATTCGATCTGGCGAGGGATACTGTCGTCTTTACTGAACTGACAGATGCCGAGGACATGGAGTATCTTGTGTTTTCTTACGGCAGTTCGGCAAGGTGCACGAGAAAAGCGGTTAAAATCGCGAGAGAAAACGGTTTGAAAGTCGGATCTATGAAAGCTCTCACGCTATGGCCTTTTCCTGGTAAAGAGCTCGAAAAAGTCTCGAGAGGACTCAAAGGAATAGTGGTAGCTGAAATGAATATGGGTCAGGCGATACGCGAAGTCGAAAGAGCGGTCGGAAAAAATGTTAAAGTTCTCGGCGCAAACAGATACGACGGAGAATCCATGCACCCAGACGATATTTTAAGTGTTATTGAAAAATTTTAATAAAAGGGGACAAGAGATATGTCTTTTCGATACGAAATCAGATTGAGCGGAGCGGGTGGACAGGGCCTGATACTGATTGGGAAAATATTAGCGGAAGCGGCGGCGATTTTTGCCGACCTCAATGCCACTCAGAGCCAGTCCTATGGCCCGGAATCAAGGGGAGGGGCGAGCAGAAGCGAAGTTATTATATCGGATGAGGACATAGATTATCCAAAAGCCGGAAACGTCGATTTTCTCCTCGCGATGACTCAGGAGGCTTTCGACAAATACGGCGAGATGACTAAAAATGGAGGTATAGTCGTCTATGACATGGAAATGGTCCACACTCCGAGACAGTTGGAGGGTGTCAGAGTTTTTCCGGCTCAGATAACGGAGCTGGCTATAAAAGAGTTTTCAAAACCTATTGTCGCCAATATGGTCGCTCTCGGAATAGTCATTAACCTTTCCAACATATTAGGAATTGAAACAGTCAAAGAAGCTATAAAATCGAGAGTTCCGAAAGGGACTGAAGAGATCAACCTCAAAGCTTTTGACCTCGGTTACGAAAAAGGAAAAGAACTCCAGGGTCTGTAAAGGCATCTTTGAAAACCGTCTCGCTCAAACTGCTCACGCCTCATCAGAGGAACCTAAGAGAGATTTCCGAGTGGGGAAACCACATGAGGAAATACGCTTATTTCATCGAAAACAACTATGAATCTCTCGTGGATGAATTGACAAAAAACAACCTTTCCGACGAAGTCCATCTTTCCCACAGCCTTCCGGATTTTGACAAACAGCTGACGAGAGAAATGTCTGCCATAGCGGGCCTCGATATCGAATCACCCGAAAAAATTAAACACCTCGGAACATATTACGCCCTAAAACTTGTCCAATTGAACATCAGGACAATAGATTTTATCAGACCGGCTGTTGTTAAATCGGACCCGTTGAAAACTTATGAAAATTTCATGAGAGAAATCGGATGGAAATTCAGATCTTTGACTTCAATATTTTTCTCCAATGTTGTTCCTATACTCTCGGAGGGGCTTCATGTCCCCGAGTTTATAATTGCGAGCGTAGGGACGAGAACTGATATGGATGACATTGACGTAGCGGTCATAACCCAGACCAAAGAAACAGGCGACCTCGACAAACTCCTGAGCCGTATAAACAAAGTAGTGACAAAATACGGAACCGCTCTTCATTTTCATCTGGCCGAAAGCATTGACAACGGCAAGTATAGCGCTACTATAGTCGAATTTATTGAATTCGCGGAAAAGAACCTCACAAATTTCGTTTTTATCACGGAGATAATAGGAGCAAAGAGGATTTACGGTCCTGAAGGACTTATGGAATCTTTTGAAAGAGAAGTTCTATACATTTTCTATCCTGATTTTGCTCCGGATATTCGGTTTCACGAAGCATACCTAAGACAGATTCTCGGTGAAATAAGAGTTTACTTAAACAGAGACGTCAGAACGGAATACATCAATCCGAAAAATGACGCCTTGAGAATGATAAAAGCACTTATAACAGTCCAAAAGACCAGATACGGCATCTATAAAAAAAATCCATGGGGCATACTCGACAAGCTTAAATACCACGATTCAAAGAACTGGGACATCTATAAAGCCATTGGCGAAAGCCTGGCTTTTATAGAAACTTTCAGATTTTTATTCATGCTCTACGGAGCTCAGGAAGAACAGATATACATAGATGTTCCCGACAACATCGGAACCCTGAAAAAAATAGCGGCTATTATGGGCATAGACTCAATAGGCGCTGTATCATGCCTTGATCATTTTCTCTTAAGATATTACGACCATCTCAGGAGAGTGAAGAAAATCGTCGAATTTATGCTCGAAGACTGCAGGGAATATCTTAAAAGAATAACACTGATTAACGAAATTTTGTCTGAAAATAAAGGAAATCTCGCCATCAATTTTGCCAAGAATTCGGGGATTTTCAAAGATTCGGATTTCTGGGATGACATTCTTGAAGCTTTTTCCGCGGATGATTTCAGGCTTCTGCGTGTTTTCGCTCAAGATTACAAGTCGCTCGACGAACGCGCAAGAAAAGTAATACTCAAGGGCTTGTTTACGAGAATCGAGAACTCTTTCGACGGTTTTGCTTCGTTCATTGTTCTTCTCGGAGAGTTGAAAAATGAAGAAGCGGCAAACTTTGTCAGATCGGACTTTTTAAGATATCTTGTTATGAGTTTTGAAAAAGAACCGCACCTTCTGTTTTCTCTTATCGGCTTTTTCGAAAAGAAATATATTGAACTTTGCCTGCTTCTCGAGGTGATAGACAGAGAAAGCCTCAGGAAAATAAAAACTATTTTCGGAAACTTAAAAGAGGATTTTTCCGAAAAGACACTCAAGAAATCCAAAAACGAGAATTTCAAAAATGTCCTGAACATATACGCTGAAGGAAGCAGGTATTTCAGAAAATATTTTCAGAAAATACTGGTTTCGGACCCCTGGATAATAAAGCTGATTGAATCTGAAGATAAAATTGAAGACATTTGTTCAGGTATATTTGCTGAGATATCGAGGACTGTAAACAGACAACAGCAGAAATCTCTTTTGGCGAGATACTATGACCTGAAATTTCTAAACATTGGTCTTGAAGCAATTTCCGGAAGACCTTACGACGAGATATCGAGAGAATTCATTGAATTAAACGACAACTATCTCGTGACGCTTTTTGATGTCTGTTTTCTCGAGCTCGAAGAACAAAAATCGCTCAGGCTCAAGGGCGAAGACCTTTTCTTGTTTTTTGTTGTCGGTTCACTCGCCCGAGAGTGTTCATTCAACGACGACATCGACCTTCTCGTTCTTCTCGATTCGGAGGACCCCGAATTATTCTCCTCCTACAATAAAATCCTTTCGAGGATGAGCAGGGAAATAGTAAGGACCGGAACAATGGCGCAATTCAGGCTTGCTGACCGATTTGGGACATATGTCACAAAGATTAATGACCTGAAGATGTTACTGACAGGAAATTCGAGCGACACCTTCATAGAAAAATCCCAGATACTTGAATCAAAATTCATGACAGGTTCGGAAATACTGCTCGAAAAATTCACCAATGAGCTTGTCGAAAGTGAGATTTTTGACAAATGGAAAGATTTTGCGGATAAAATGCTCGAAGAAGTCAAAAACAGACACGCTGAAAATCCCGGTTTCATATACAACGTAAAAGAGAGCGCCGGCGGTATCAAGGATATTGAGATGATACTGCTCGTTTTCAAGGCAAAACATCGTATCATTTTCAAATACGGAGATGAGCTAGTAGAAGAACTCTCGATGAGAGACAAAATGATATCCGGAAAAATTAAAACTGCCGCCATGTTTCTCAAGCAATTTAGGGAAATAAGGCAGTTTATGCGCCTGACTGTAGCTAAGACCAACGTAGTGGACCCGTTAGAGCTGTCGCGTAATTTCAAGTCTTCAGTCATTCCCTATAAGGGTGAAAACCCGGCGGATTTTGACGGTTATTACAGGAACCTTATGACACGTTCGAGAGAGAATCTCAAAGAGTTAACGGATCTCGTCTATATATAGGAGGTTTTTTTGCAAAAGAAAAGATTCATGATAACTGTTGACGAACGCCTTTGTAAAGGCTGTGAAAACTGCATAAATCAATGCCCCAAAAAAGTCCTTGAACTGAGCGCAAAACTCAAGGCATATCCCGCAAGGCAGGAAGACTGCATCGGATGCCTAAGGTGCGAATACATCTGCCCTGATTTCGCAATAACGGTTACCGAAATCAAAGGAGATTCAAATGAAAACTGAAATTGTCCTGTCTTATCTTAGAAAAGACAAGCTGCCGCACATCTGGTGCCCGGGTTGCGGCCATGGAATAATCCTGGGCTCTATGATGAGGGCGGTGCACAAAACAGGATGGAAAAAAGACGACATAGCTCTTGTCTCAGGAATAGGTTGTTCGAGCAGAACGCCGGGCTATGTCGATTTCAACACTCTTCACACTACACACGGAAGGTCACTCGCCTTTGCTGCTGGGATAAAATTTTCAAATCCCAGGTTAAACGTTATTTCTGTCATGGGTGACGGTGACGCTGTGGCTATCGGAGGCAACCATTTCATACATGCCGCCAGAAGAAACTTAAACATAACGGCTCTTGTTTTCAATAATTATATATATGGAATGACAGGCGGTCAGTTTTCGCCTACGACTCCTTATAAAGCCATTGCTTCGACGACGCCATACGGAAATATAGACAAAAATTTCGATATTCCATCTCTTGCTATTGGAGCTGGGGCGGGTTTCGTGGCGAGAAGCACGGCTATACATGTCCCGGGTCTCGACGATATTATTTATCAAGCCTTGAATTATGACGGTTTTTCAGTGGTTGAAATTATAAGTTTTTGCCATGTTCAATACGGCAAAAGAAATAAACTTAAAACTCCTTTAAGCATGATAGACTGGCTAAAAAGCATTGCTCTTCCGATAGCGGCATACGAAAAACTCGGAGAAGAACAAAGAAGGGATAAAATTCCTATCGGTATTTTCAAAAACATACCGACTGAAGAGTATTCACAAAAGTATATTAAAGAAATTATTGATCCTAACAAATCTAAAGACAGTATATTAAAAGATTATTGCAAAGCAAAACTTTATGATCTCTGATCAATCATCTGGAATTGTGCTTATTACAGGCTCTGACGGTTTTATCGGGAGCAAAGTAGCGTTGAGATTTGCAGAAACCGGCAATTTTGATGTCTATGGAACCTATCTATCTGACAGAGCTTTGCCCCCTAAAAAAATCACTCCTATACAACTCGACATAACTGATTTCAACGCTGTATATGAAGCGGTCAACAAGATAAAACCGGACATTGTCTATCATTTCGCGGCTCAATCGAGCGCGGGATTTTCTTTCGGGGATCCTTTCTCGACATATAAAATAAATTTCACGGGCACTCTCAATTTTCTTGAAGCTTTGAAAAATTTCAGTTCAAAATTTATTTTTATTTCGTCCTCTGAAGTTTACGGAGACACTCAGGCGAAAAAAGCCTCGGAAGACGATCCTATATCTCCTTTGAACCCTTATGGTGCGAGCAAAGCCGCCGCTGAAATCGCCGTTTTTCAACATTCGAGGACTTTTGATTCAGATTATTCAGTGATAAGACCTTTTCCGCAGATAGGAGCGGGACAGAACGGAAGATTTTTTGTCCCTTCAATGGCAAAACAGATAATGGACATAAAAAAGGGAATTCAAAATCCGGTGATAAAAACCGGCAATCTTCTGCCTGTGAGAACTTTCATAAGCGCTGAAGATTCGGTTGAATTATATTTCAGATCAGCGTTTTCAGTCCAAAAAGGACAGATATACAACCTGTCAGGAAATGAAGACCTAAGCCTTTTGCAGATTCTGCAAAAAATGCTCGGAATTGCCGAAATCGAAGCCCAAATCACGCAAAGCAATGATTTGCTGAGGACGAAGGATCCTATGTATCAGCTTGGCTCATCTCAAAAGATAAGAAAAGTCACCGATTATGAACCTTGCAGGCTCATAGAAGAAGACCTGAAAGAAATACTGGATTCATTCCTGTGAAAATACTGCTTTTAAACTGGTGTGACAGAAAAAACCCGTTGGGCGGCGGCGCGGAAATTCATCTCGAGGAAATTTTTTCGAGGATAGCGGCAAGAGGGCACGAGGTTTTTCTTATGTGCTCGGCTTTCAAAGGATGTAAAAAAGAAGAAATTGTCGAAGGCATCAATATTATAAGAACAGGCAGAAGGGCTACTTTCAATTTTGACGCAAAGAGGTTTTACAAGAAAAATTTCGCGTCGGAAAAATTCGATCTTCTTGTGGAAGACATAAACAAGATACCTTTTTATGCTCCTCTTTGGTCTCGATCACCTGTTTTGCCCGTCGTTCCTCATCTTTTCGGGACGACTGTATTCAGGGAAGCTCCTCTTCCGCTGGCTTTTTATGTATATCTCTGGGAAAAACCCCTCCTGAAAGTTTACGCAAAACTCCATTTCGAAGTTATTTCAGAATCTACAAAAGAAGATCTCGTCAAAAGAGGTTTTGACAGGGATAAAATTCATGTAGTCCACTGCGGAATAGACCATGAAATATATAAGCCGGGTGGGCAAAAGAGTCCCGATCCTCTTATAGTCTATGTCGGGAGGCTGAAAAAATACAAAAGAATCGATCTTCCCATAAAGGCGGTGAAAAAACTAAAAAAGAGCTTCGACAAGCTTAAATTAGTCATAGTCGGAGACGGAGACGCGTCATTAAATCTCAAAAAATTAGCTGAAAAAACGCTCGATGAGGACGATTATGAGTTCACGGGTTTTATCACTCTTGCAGAAAAAATCTCATGGATGAGGAAAGCCCATGTAGTAGTAAACACATCTGAAAAAGAGGGTTGGGGACTCACCGGAGTAGAAGCAAACGCATGCGGAACCGCAGTGGTCGCATCAGATTCGCCTGGGATTAGGGATTCGATAATTGATAATTATTCCGGCATACTCGTCAAACACGGAGATATCTGCGCTTTGGCTTCGACTCTTGAAAATATTTTATCCGACGAAGAAAAGAGAAAGAAATTGGAAATCGGAGCGCTTGAAAGGGTAAAGGCGCTGACATGGGAGATTGCCGCTGAAAAAACCTTCGCTTTAATAGAAAAGATTCTCGGATGAAAACAAAGATTAAAAACCTTCTGTTCTTTCTTATTAAAATAGCTTTTTCTTCCGTAATTCTTTTTGTTGTTTTTTTCAAAGTTCAGAAAGATCAGGGGCCGCTGTGGTCTCAATCACACGGAGGAGAAAACCTTTGGATTGGAATGCTCGGGCTCGTCCTTTCGAGCAATCCTTTACTGGTTGCCGCCGCTTTTTT
>JAFGIG010000051.1 GCA_016929715.1 Caldifarciminota bacterium | reverse complement strand
TTAGAAGAGAAAAAGAAAACTGGATCATTGATTTTGACGCAGACCGGCATAATCTTTTCAGAATAAAAAATACTAAAACAATAAAATCTTCCTCGAAAAATTTAAGCTCATATTACGAACTTGAAAATAACTTTGGGAGATGCCTTTACTTCAGATGTTTTGTTTGCCTTTCGGTGCCGGAAGCATTCAGCGAAAAAAGATATTTTACCTTTTCCGGAACAGACAACCGTTTTTTCCCGGGAGAAAAAAAAGAATCTAAAAGCGATAAGATTATTTACACGGATAAAGCAGTCGGAGTGGAAATTCAAATTTCATCGTCTTCTCAGGCGGATTGGCTCTTTTCTCCTTCATATTCTGTAAATCTTAGCGAAGGAGGTTTTGAAAAAAACATTCAGTCCGTTGTGATATCGGCGGGGCGCTGGTTTTGCCCGGACAGAAATGAAAAAATAAAAATTGAGTTAATAATTAAAAACGGGGGTAAACATGGAAATGGACATTAGTTCGGTTTTTAACGCTCTCAAATACGGATCAGACAAGGAAAAAAAAGCGATATACATTAAGCTTTCAACGGACGAAAAACTTCTCGGAGAATTTCTCACAAACGCCAAAAGCGGAGATTATTTAGACAGAATAATTATTGCGAAAGCGGCGGCATACGTTCAATCAAAAAAAATGCTCGGAACTGTGATGGGATTTTTGAACGACGAAAATAAATATGTCAGGCAAGCCGCTTGTGACGCACTCGGCGAAATGGAGTATAAAGAAGCCATCCCGTATCTGACAAAAGAGATGTATTCAGACGAATCGTTTATTGTCTGGACGCGCGCTGCGGTTGCGTTATACAAGCTCGGTGAAGAAAAAGGCGTGAAAATGCTGATAGAGAATTATAATTTTTCAGAACCTCTTAAAACCGAACCGGCCGTTGCTGAAGCTTTGAATGAACTTAAAATTGACCCTCACACCTACAAGGGCAGAAAGAAAAAATGCTTCGTCGTGACGGCATGCGAAGGGGAAAATTCAGATGCCGTAAATTTGCTGTCCGAATGGAGAGATAATCATCTCGCCGGAACTTTATATGGGAGAGCTTTAATATACATATACAATATTATGGGTCCTGTAGCCGCTAAAACCATTGATAAATCAAGTGTTCTCAGAAACGTGGCGAGAAAAACACTTATCAGGGCTTTAATATATGTAGTATCGAAACATTCAATCAGAAAAGACAGGCATCTTGTGGCATCTTAAAGTATATATTTGTTATATATGTATTTCTAACAACCATCGTTTGTATCCCTTTATGAATAATTATTATTGACATTTTTTTAAAAAAAGTATATAAGATATTATGTTAACATCAAATGGAGGCAAAGATGGCTGTAAAGAAGACTACGACAGTGAAGAAGGCTGCAAAACCTGCAGCGAAGAAAACAGCAGCGAAGAAACCCTGCAAGACCGCGACAAAAAAGACTGCGGTGAAAAAAACGACAGCGAAGAAAACCACAGCGAAAAAACCCATAGCCAAAAAGAAATAGTCGGTTTTTTTGAGCCGATGATCTCTATGGCAAGAAGCGGTTCTAGATATTTTTCTTTAAGGTAAAAACCGCTTAACGCTTTTCGATGGTCGCTGTATAGTTCACACGAGGTTCTCCGAGAGGAGAACCTCAACCTTTTATAAAAGCATGGATATTAAAGTTAAAACTGAATACACGGAGAGCGAGAATGTTTTTTGGTCTTGAACCGATTGAAAACAATGCCGGCGATTCCGGGGATTATTCAACACATGATTTCATTGACGGAGACGAAATCATTGTCGGCGGTAAAAAAAAATATAAAGTAAAAATAGGAAAAAAGTCAGATGAATTTGATTCTGAGATCAAATGGAAAAAAAAGAGCGGATATAAAAAAAAGAAGAGAAAAAAACCGGGAAGAAAATTCTGACATTTTCTTTGTATTATATCTATTCTTGACATAAAATTAAAACTCTTCTCGGCAGAGATTATTTAGGAAAATTATGAATAGATTTATTGCTGTTTTAGGAATTGTTTTTTTATTTGCGCTTCCTGCGCAATCTCAGCTCAACATGATAGAGAACATAAAAAAGAGCAGTTATGTCTATCTTTTCGGAGGCGTGAATCAGGCCAGCATGACCGAATTAAACAAATCTTTGTCAAGTCACGGTTTTCCCAGATTTGAAAACCCTTTCTACTCCTACGGCATAGGATATCATTATAAAATCGGAGACATCTTCATACTGAGGCTCGCAGGGAGAAAATACTTTCCTCAGAAAATTAAAAGAGGGGAATATTTGTTGTCCATGGAATCAGAGTGGATTTATGCGGAAGCACAAGCAGGATGGGTTTTTTTTAAAAAATCTAGAACCGACGCATATGTAATGTTGGGAGGGGGATTAAACATCTTCAGTTTGAAAATATACGAATCCCAGGAGACAAGTTTCGATTCTCTTCTTATGTTCCCGAAAAGAGGCGTTGAATTGTCCGGAAAAACAATTAACTTGTCCTTTTCTGCAGGTGTGGATTATTTTTTCGGACCAGTCAGTTCATTGTCGGATAAATCAGGTATAATATTAGGATTGAATACGGGCTACAGATTTACTCCATACGGCTTTTCCTGGGAAACACCTTCATTTAATGTATCCGGAGGCCCTATGATTGATTTAAGCGGAGTTTTCATTGAAATCACTGCGGGTTGGGGAGAACTTTAACAGCGGAGGCAAAAGTGTCTGAAAAACAAAAATATATAATCCACGCGGAAATCCTTTTTGACGGAGTTTCAAAAAAAGAAAACGTAAACATTGTTTTGGAAAACGATAAAATCACTGATGTATCCAAAAGTTCCTCTAAAGCCGATTTCGAAGGTCTTGTGACTCCTGCTTTCATTGACGCTCACTCACACATAGGCATGGCGAGAGAAGGAGAACCCGGAGACGAAGAAGAGACCAACGATATCTCTTGTCAATTCCTTCCTCTCAACGATCCTTTTAACAGCATATATTTTGACGACAGGGCTTTTTCAGATGCTGTGGATTTCGGGGTCATATACAGCTGTATCGTCCCCGGAAGCGGCAACCTTATCGGCGGCAAAGCTGTTGTGGTCAGGAATTTCGTCCCAAACAGGAAAAACGCCCTTTTAAAAAACTATGGATACAAAATGGCTCTTGGGTTCAACCCTCGTTCAACCGGACAGTGGAAAGGTGAAAGGCCCAACACCCGTATGGGTATCTATGCGATGCTCGAAAACAAATTCGACGAAGTTCTCATAAAAAGGGGAAAGGCTGAGCTTTCGTCCCAAAAAGAAAAAAATGCTCTAAAGAGGTCTGCTGTAGAGAAAAAAATGCCGCAGAAAGAACTTGACGAGGAAATCTTGAACATAGAAAAAAGCGCTGAATTCGAATTGACTCCTTCTGACAGGGAAATACTGAAAATACTCGACGGAGAAAAAACAGC
>JAFGIG010000050.1 GCA_016929715.1 Caldifarciminota bacterium | reverse complement strand
TACGAGTATTATCGGGAGGAGTTGTTAACGCCGATAGTGGTTAATGGTAAATGGTTAATGAATAATGAAGAGGTGGAGTGGAAGACGCTGGGGGAGGTTGCAGAAATTGGAACCGGGAGTAGTAATACCAACGAAGAAATAGAAGATGGACTTTATCCATTCTTTGTTAGATCTCAAATTGTTCGTTTTAAAAACAATTTCGAATTTGATGAAACAGCTATTATCACATCGGGTGATGGTGTCGGAGTTGGCAAGATATTTCATTTTATTGAAGGCAAATACGCACTTCATCAAAGAGCATATAGAATTCATATAATAGATCATCTGGTTAACCCCAAATTTTTCTTTTTCTATATGAGAAATACCTTTGAAAAATACATTTTAGGCAATGCTGTTAATTCGTCGGTTACATCAGTAAGAAGACCGATGCTTTATAAATATCCAGTCCCCATCCCTCCCCTGGCTGAACAAGAACGTATCGTTGCCATTCTCGATAAATTCGATGCACTGGTGAATGACCTGTCTGTCGGCTTGCCCGCGGAGATTAATGCCCGGAGAAAACAATACGAATATTACAGGGACAAATTATTGACATTTCAGGAAAAACAATGACCTATAATCCGGAAATGCATCATCGCCGATCAATCCGGTTGAAAGGATATGATTATTCGCAAAACGGCGCGTATTTCATGACGGTGTGCACGCATAACAGAGAATGTTTGTTTGGTGATATTGTTGACGGCGGAATGGTTTTTAATGAATATGGGCAAATTGTTCAGGATGAATGGATTAAATCACCGGGAATTCGCAGGGAAATCGAATTGGATGAATTTATCATTATGCCAAATCATTTACACGGAATAATATTTATTGAAAATCCTGTAGGGGCGAACGGCCGTTCGCCCCTACATCGAACCAATATGGGTTCAAAAACATTATCGTCATTCATGGCGGGATTTAAATCAACGGTTACCAAACAAATCAACCAAATCCGAAACATGCCGGGTACATCTGTTTGGCAACGGAATTATTGGGAACATATCATCCGCGATGAACAATCATTAAATAACATCAAAAATTACATAATCAACAATCCTGCAAATTGGGTTAAAGATGAAAATTATATTTCATAAACGGAAATGCCATGTCAATTAACAGCAAATATAATTTGGTTGCGGAAAACGCGCACCTGCCTGCGCCGCAAAGTGAAGCGGCGCGGCAGGCAGGAAGCACGGTTGTGGCGGAATACCAGTTCGAATACCGGACTGCAAAGAAGTATCAGAGTGAAGCGGAACTGGAACGCGCCTTTATTGAACAGTTAGAGTCTCAAGCCTACGAATACCTGCCCATTACTTCCGAAGCCGATTTAATCGCTAACCTGCGTAAACAGCTGGAAAAATTGAACGACTTCGCCTTTTCCGATACCGAATGGGAGTCGTTTTTTACCGGTGAGATCGCCAATCCTAACCAGAGTATTGCCGAAAAAACAGCCACGATTCAGGAAGACTACATTAAAAATCTCAAGCAGGCAGGCCTGCCTGCGCCGCGCCCCGGACAATACTGCATATATGTTTTGAGTTGTTCAGATGGCTCTTTTTACATCGGGCAAACGGATAATTATGAACGCAGATTGAAAGAACATGCCGAATGCAAAGGCGCGGAATGGACAAAAAACCACATGCCTTTTAAACCAATCCATTGGGAAATATTCAAAACGCGAGAAGAAGCTGTTAAGCGTGAGAATGATTTAAAAACCGGATTTGGCCGCAAATGGCTTAAACGAGAATACGAAAAAGGTAATTTGTCCGCGGCGCGGCAGGCAGGCGGAACAGTCAAAAATATATATCTGCTTCGCAAAGACAGGATACACGAAAACAACTTGCAGGTGATCAACCAGTATGTTTCATCTCCATTAAACACTAACCATTCACCGCTAACCACTAACCGTTATGATGTCACGGTGCTGGTCAACGGTCTGCCTTTAGTGCATATTGAACTTAAAAGGCGCGGAGTGGCCATTCAGGAGGCGTTCAATCAGATCAACCGCTACCAACGTGAGAGTTTTTGGGCAGGTTCCGGGCTTTTTGAGTATGTACAGATATTTGTCATCTCCAACGGCACGCACACCAAATACTACAGCAACACTACCCGTTCGGAACATATCAAGGAATCACTCGAAGGCGTCGTGAAAAAAGGCAAACGCACCAGCAACAGCTTTGAATTCACAAGCTGGTGGGCGGACACTACCAACAGACCCATTACTGATCTCATTGATTTTTCAAAAACATTTTTTGCAAAGCATGTAATTTTAAATATTCTAACCCGCTATTGCGTGTTTACCACGGACAAACAACTTTTGGCGATGCGACCTTATCAGATAGTTGCGACAGAGAAGATCCTGAGTAAAATCGAAGTCAGCACAAATTATAAAAAACTCGGAACCGTGGCGGCCGGCGGGTATATCTGGCATACAACAGGCTCGGGCAAAACACTGACCAGTTTCAAGACCGCCCAACTGGCGAGCAAACTGCCTTATGTTGACAAGGTGCTTTTTGTCGTTGACCGCAAAGACCTTGACTACCAGACCATGCGCGAATACGACAAGTTTGAGAAAGGCGCAGCCAACAGCAATACCAGTACGGCAATATTAAAACGTCAGCTGGAAGACACCAACGCACACATTATAATTACCACCATTCAAAAACTCGACCGGTTCATAGGACGAAATAAAGGGCATACAATTTTTAACGGCCATACAGTGCTGATATTTGATGAATGCCACCGTTCGCAGTTCGGCGAAATGCACGCCGCTATTACCAAAGCATTTAAAAATTACCATCTCTTCGGCTTTACCGGCACGCCGATATTTGCAGTAAACGCCTCTTCAGGTGGTCGGCCCGATTTCAAGACAACCGAGCAGGCTTTTGGAGCTAAATTGCACACCTACACCATTGTGGATGCTATTAACGACAGAAACGTATTGCCGTTTAAGGTTGATTATTTCTCTACCATTCGTGAAGCCGAAGACATTGAAGACAAAAAGGTCCGCGACATAGACCGGGAATCAGCGCTTGCCGCGCCTGAACGTTTGGCTAATATTGTTCAATATATCCGGGACCATTTTGACCAGAAAACAAAACGGAACAGCAAGTATTTCACCCACATTGTTACCAGAAATATTAAAGAGATTGTTACTGCAAAGGATAGGATAAAGGTTGATCGGATTATGGAGAAAATCCGATTGTCAGGCTTTAACTCAATTTTTGCCGTGTCTTCCATTGATGCGGCCAAAAAATACTATACTGAATTTAAAAAACAACTATCAGACGCGCCAGGCGATAAAAAGCTCAAAATAGCGCTTATTTACAGCTATGGCGTAAACGATGAAGAACTCGACCTGCCTGCGCAGGCAGGCGGCGTGACAGATGAAAACTCCGAAGACACGAGCGGACTCGATAAAAGCTCAAGGGATTTTCTTGAGAACGCCATCAAAGACTACAATGCCTGGTTTGGGACTTCGTATGACACCTCTTCCGATAAATTTCAGAATTACTATAAAGATGTCAGCGAACGGGTGAAGAACCGGGAAGTGGATATTTTGCTGGTGGTCAATATGTTTTTGACCGGCTTTGACGCGACCACGCTCAATACCCTGTGGGTGGATAAAAATCTGCGTTTGCATGGTCTTCTGCAGGCATTTTCGCGCACCAACCGAATATTAAATACTGTCAAGACATTCGGGAATATTGTCTGCTTCAGAAATCTTGAAAAGGCGACCAACGAATCTATTGCTCTCTTCGGCGACAAGGAAGCAAGCGGGATTGTGCTTTTAAAATCTTATGACGAATACTACAACGGCTATAAAGACCTGTCTGCCGGACAGGCAGGCGGCGAAAAGAAGGTTCGCGGTTATAAAAACCTGGTCGAAGAGCTTTTGGAAAAATTTCCAATTGGTGAGCGAATTATCGGAGAGCAAAAACAAAAGGATTTCATCAGGCTATACGGCGCGATACTGCGGTTGAGAAATATTTTAACTACTTTTGATGAATTCAGCGGAAATGAAATTCTGACCGAGAGAGATGTCCAGGATTATCACAGCGCCTACATTGATCTCTATAACGAGTTCCGCAAGAAAGATGAAGGCGAGAAGGAGAACATTAATGATGATCTCGTGTTTGAGATGGAGCTCATAAAACAGATCGAAATCAATATCGATTATATCATAGGATTTGTTAAGAAATACCACGAAGACCACATAAAGAACCGCGAACTGCTTATAGATATTAACAAGGCAATAGACTCAAGCGTCGAACTGCGCAACAAAAAAGATCTCATCAACCAGTTTATCGCTTCGCTCGATAGCCATTCGGTGGTGGATGAAGACTGGCGGAAGTTTGTGGAAATGAAAAAAATCGAGGAGCTGGAAGAGATTATTAAGCAAGAAAACCTTGATCACGACGAAACCTATAAATTTGTGCGAAATGCTTTTCGTAACGGCAGTGTTGCAACCACAGGAACTGATCTTGCCAAAGTATTGCCGCCCGTATCCCGTTTTTCTCCCGGAGGAGAGCGTTCCAAAAAACGCGATATCGTTCTCAGTAAACTGATTAATTTCTTTGACCGGTTCTTTGATATCTCTAATGGTAAGTTTTCATAATAGGTGCCAGAACTGACAATTGACAGTTTCTGATAATTTTCTACTTTTCATTAACCTTCGTGCAGGAGCAAAGCATAGCTTTGCTCGCTTCGTGAAGTGAAATTGATAAAATTTCACCTTCGTGGTTGATATCTTTTTACTGTTACAGGGTCTTGATAACTGACGGAAATCCGTCAATTTTCCTCGATGATATTTAAATATATCATTTTGGTTGAATATCTTTTCATACCAAACTCAGAAAGTAATTTATTCCCTGAAATCGTTAGACACAATAATATTATTATATTTGTTTATTTTAAAATAAATATGTATTGATATATGGCATATTATATGTATAATATTGAATATGGAATTTGAATGGGATTATTTAAAAAATATTGAAAACATTCAAAACATGGAATTTCATTTTCTGAAGCTCAAATTGCTTTTTTTGATATAAAAAGAGTAATAACACTTGATGTTAAGCATTCAACAAAAAGAGAAAAGAGATATTTCTGTTTTGGAAAAATTGAAAATAATATTTTAACTGTCAGATTTACAATAAGGCATAAAACAATCAGGATATTCGGAGCAGGTTATTGGAGAGAAGGGAGAAAAAAGTATGAAGAAAAAAACAGCATATAAAAACGCCCCAAAAAATTTATCTGAAGCGATTATTGCTTCTAAAGTAATAGAAGATTTTCTTCCAGCGCCGGAAAATTTGGTGAAAAAAGAAGAAACCGTTAAAATTACAATTCTTTTAAGTAAAAAAAGCATAGATTTTTTCAAAAAAAAAGCAAAGAAAACAGGTGTTCCGTATCAAACAATGATAAAAACTGTTCTCGATAAATATACTTTACACTACAAAATCAGCGAATAAAGTATTTCATTTTCCTAGTGCCAGAACTGACAATTAACAGTCGTGGTTGATATCTTTTTCTTTTCTTAATATTAAAACCAAATACAATTTCTACCACGAAGAAGAGACATACTGAATTGCATTCCGTATGCCTCTTACACGAAGGTCTGCTTATTTTATCAAATAAGTAGACTACACGAAGTGATAAAATTTGTGAGACAAGCTGAAAATCAGAGACAAGTTCGTAGTTCTATAGATTTTTATCGTTGATATAAAATAATCTCAAGGAACTATTCTTATACCTCTCGAACTCGGGGAATTGTCGAAGACTTCAAGGACGTGGAATACGAGAGCGAATGATTTTCGGGGAGATGATCCGTGAATGAAATCATGGACTGTGTTTATGTATTCAACAGTCTTTCTGTCTTGTTCGGATATTGATGGATCTTCAGGATATATTAGCTGAGCCGCGGCTTTTATTTCATACGACGGTATGTCCAAAAAAACTACCGAAACGAGGGGATAAGCCATAATGTTCAGAAATGTGTGAGTTTTGAATTCCTCTGTGGTGTAAAGCTCAAGGCTTATCTGTTTTGTCCTGTCGAATATTTCGGGGTTTTGATAGAGAGAATCCAAAATGAAGAGTTTTCTTATAAAAGAAGAATCATAATTCAGGAGTAATAGTTCTGTCACCTGGCTGATGAATTCCTCCTTAGG
This sequence comes from Caldifarciminota bacterium, assembly GCA_016929715.1. Lineage (GTDB taxonomy): Bacteria > SDB-A > SDB-A > SDB-A > SDB-A > JAFGIG01. The sequence goes on along the minus strand of JAFGIG010000050.1, from coordinate 2,399 downwards.
CAAAAAACCGATGCCTTTAACAGCATTGTTTACGCTTATCTGGGTGTCTTCTCTTTTACCTCCATAGGAGGCGACCATGCCCGAGTGAGGACCTGACAAAGGCGGCATTTCTCCACGTTTCCACATATCGATGGCTTCTCTTCTTGCGGACAAGTTCCACTCCATGAACTTTTCGGGAAGTTCTGTTGTCGAATATTCTATCCAAACTCCGTCGACGAGGGCTTTAATATTACCGCCATCTATGTCCGTAAGGTCGAGATTGGTCTGTTTATAATAGAGGTCGAAATCCGATGAATTATCTCCTGCGAAGATGGATATTCCGAAGTTTATTGTGGCGGTAGAGCCTAAAAAGCAGTAGAAGGCAAATGCCATGGATAAGAACAGTAATTTTTTCACCCAAACCTCCGTTTTATTGATTCTCAGATTCTAACACGATCAACGGACTAATTCATCCGGTAATACTGTCGAAGCTGTGGACGAACCAAGAACAAAATATATGATTAGCCGATAAAACCTGTTTGACAAAAAATTAGATAAATCATATATGTTATGTGAAATTATCTTCTCATAGAATTTATAATGGAGTGTGTTTTTGGCAGAACTGATTTCAAAAAACTTCGGGTCAGCGGTTTTTATAACGGATAAGGAACTTTTTGTCATTAAAGCATCGGAAGAAATGGATAAATTTACCGGTTTTAAAACCGAAGGTAAAAACCTGACAAAGATTTTTGGCGTCGAAAATGAAACTTTTATAAAAACCGAACTGGAAAGCGCAATTTCGAATCTTGCTGAAAAAAAAATTCAATTCGAGTTTTTTGACGGCCTCCTTATAAAACGACTTTGCCTCAAAGCGCTCCCTTTCAAGCAGGGAGAAAGTTTTATTGGAGTTGTTTGCGTGATATCTAGCTTTTCCGAAATAGGAGAAAAAGCTTCTGAAAATTCCGGGGTATCAAAAAAAGGATTAAAAGATAAATTTGAGAGAAGGGCATCCAACCTCGCGAAGACAAACAAAATACTCCTAGAAGAGCTCAAAAGAAAAATGGACATAGAGGAGGAACTGAGGTATTTCGCTTCGACGGACGCTTTAACCGGAATATACAACAGAAGAGCCGGTTTGCTGTTTCTCGAACACAGAATAAATGAATCTCTTCGGGATAAAACACCGTTCCTCATATGTTTTGTTGATGTCAACGGCCTGAAAAACATAAACGACAGCTATGGACATAACGAAGGGGATAATCTTCTCGTTAAATTGACAGAAATCTTGAACCGCTCCGTAAGAGAATCCGATGTTGTATTCCGGCTCGGCGGAGACGAGTTCATAATTATTTTTCAATCTCTCGCTATGGAGAACACCGATTTAATCTGGAATAGGATCATGAACAGCCTCGATGAATACAACATAAAAGAGGAAAAGAATTATAGCATCAGCCTCAGTTACGGTTTTGCAATATTCGATCCCTCAAAACCGAAGAGCATAGAAGAGCTTATATCATTCGCCGACCTTGAGATGTATAGAAAGAAAGAAGATTTCTACAAAAATCACGGTAAAGCAAGCGTCTGATTTATCTTATCTTGACAGGTATTATGAAAGCCGCCGATGAATATACTCCGCCTGTTGTGTGGAGAGCCGAATAGCGTATCAGGTCAAACGCGAAATTCACCTTGGGAGGCATTGAATCCGGAAGCCGGAGACCTCTTGAAAATACTGTAATGCTCTGACCGGGAAACATAACAAATCTCGCGTGGGTGTCGTTCCAGCCGAAATGGAAATATGCGTCGGCTGTGTCTCCCGCAACGTAAAAAGTAATTGTTATTGAATCTCCCGATGAGATGCTCGGCAAACTTGAAAGACTGTCATCAACAGGCCAGGTGCTTCTCAGATTCTGATATGAAAAATTGAAAAAAGTGTCTGAACACTCTATGGAGACACTGTCAATTGAAAGGTTGGAACCAGACGTTTTGACTATGGCAGGAGAGAGCCCTCTTAGCCGCCAACCTCTGTAAACATCGTTCTCATTTCCTACTCTGACAAATACCGCGTTTCTTGTGAAATCGTCAGAGAAGTTTTTGTGTAAAGAGTCAATTTTATAGTCTTTAAGAAAATACAGGTGAAGATCACCGGAAATGTTAAATGTAATTGTAACGTAAGCAGTGTCATTCGAAATATTTATGAAAAAATCTTTTGCTGCTGCAGTCGTCGGTTGTCTGAACCAGTATATAAGGTTCAATGGGTCTATGGGCCTGTCCTTTGAACCTGTAGTGTCTTCGACTCCGTAATATGAAGCGTCGGCGAGAAGAACTGAATGTTGTGAGTTGACTAAATTCCTTATTGCATCTCTATCCATCTGGGCTGGGTCTGTTGGGTCTGTCGGAGACTCTTTTTTGCCGCAGGATAG
>JAFGIG010000049.1 GCA_016929715.1 Caldifarciminota bacterium | reverse complement strand
CCTATGAAACCAGCTCCGCCTGTTATTAAAACTTTCATATTACACCTCTTTTATCAGCGATTTGAAATAATGTTCTCTGTCGTGGAACTGCTCCTGCCATAACTCTAAACAAAGCAAACCCCAAACCTTCCTCCCGAATTCACTTTCTTGAGAAATTGATTTAAGAACTTTTCTGTTATTTATAAAAGGTCTTGTAGATGCGGTTTTTGATGAGAATACATCATGCAAAAATTCTTTTAATTCTTTGTTCATCCATTTTACGAGAGGAACCGGAAAACCCATTTTATCTTTTCTGTTCTTAATGATATCAGGAAGATTTTGACCCAAGGCAATCTTAAGTAAATGTTTGAGTTCCCCGTTCTTAAACTTTATGTCAGAAGGCACAGTCGCTGAAAATTCAACGAGTTTGTGATCGAGAAAAGGAACCCTCGATTCGACGCCGAAAGCCATGCTCATTCTGTCTTCAACATGTAATAATGCGGGTAAAAGAGTTTTAAAATCAAAATGAGTCATCCTGTCGAAATAAGATTCTTTCCCGACATTTTCAGCTCTGAAAATATTCAAGAATGTTTCATAAGGTGAATAAGAGCCAAGTTCCTCCCAAATTATTTCTTCATTCAATGTGTTATTTCTGCTGATAAGTCTGAAATACCGTTTGTCCATATCGTCAAAAAGGCCTTCAGCCCAAAACTCTTTTAACAGCGGTTTGTATTTTTGCAAAGTTTTCAAATTTGGAATTATCGATTCATAGGTAACTACAAAATTTCCGTTATTTAGTGTTCCTTCTATCGCTCCCTTTATGCATTGCTCAAAATAAGCTATCATGTAACGAGCATACCCGCCGAAAATTTCATCCGCTCCTTGTCCCCCAAGCATTACTTTTCTGTGCTTTTTGACAAAAGAGGACAGCATAAACTGCGGAAAAGAACCGGGGCCTGCGACCGGGTAATCTAAGTGATAAACCACGTTTTTGATATTCTCTATAAAATCGCTTGATTTAATATCGAGAAATAAAAGATTAAATCCGCAGAAATCCGCTAATTTTTGAGCATAATCGCTTTCGTCGAAACCTTCGTATTCGGTAAATCTTCCGTTAAAAGCCGCAAATTGATTTTCAATGCCTGCTGAGGCATTTAAGTTTACTATGCTCGAGTCCAGGCCTCCGCTTAAATAACCGCCGATAGGCACGTCGCTCACTTTATGATATTTTATTGATTCTGCAAACAAATTCTCGGTTTCTTCTGAAAAATATTTTGCAGTGTGGTTAAAGTCTATGTCGTAGAAAACCTGCCAGTATCTAAAACATTGAATATCCTTTTCTTTAATCAGTATATAGTGAGCCGGCAATAGTTCCTTGATCCCTTTGAAAAGACTTTTACCGTCGAGGCAAAACTGAAATGTCAAATAATCCTTGAATCCATCCAGATCCGTTTCAATTCTGTCGACAAAAGGGAGAAGAGCTTTGGCTTCAGATGCGAATAAAAAAATATTTTTATATTCAGTATAATAGAAAGGCTTTATCCCGAATCTGTCCCTCGCGCAGAACAAAATCCTGTTCTTTTCATCCCAAAGGGTAAAGGCGAACATCCCCCTGAATTTCTCAAGGCATCTTGTCCCCCATTTCGCATAAGACTTCAGGATTACTTCGGTGTCAGAATTAGTGTTAAAATTTTCTTCGCCCAATTCCTTTCTAATATCCTTAAAATTGTATATTTCTCCGTTAAAAACAATACAATTTCCATTGTCGTCTTTCATTGGTTGACAGCCGTTTGCGATATCAATTACGCTCAGTCTCTTATGCGCGAAACCTATAAATTCTTCTTTATGTCTCCAAGTGCTTTGATCGTCGGGCCCTCTATGAGATTGCAGAAAATTCATTACATCAAGCTTTTTAGATAAATTTTCTATTTTGCATCCTTTTACATCAAATAAACCTGCTATGCCGCACATTTTTTCCCTATAATCCTTTTTAATAATATTACAATTTCTTCCGGTATGAATTTCAACAGGTTGCTCTTAATCTTGAGATAAAAATAAATTTTCACCCAGGTGTATTTTTCGCTAATACGATTCACAAAAAAAAACAAATTATCTTTTATATATGTGTTCTTCTTTATCTTTCTGCATGAAATTGAATTTTCAGCTATTATTTCAACAAATCTCTTATAAGTATATTTTCCGCTGAGGACTATATCTCTAAAGGCATTTTCTGAAATCTCTTCACGTAATTCGTCTTTTTTTACAATTTCAATAATTTTATCGACATTTTTCATATCTTTGTCGACTGGAATGTAGTGTTTCCAGGGCGACAAAACATTATTGTATCTACCCTCAACAAGAATCTGGCAGGTTTTGGTGATACAAGCTTCAAGGTGCCTTGGTGAAAGAGCAAATAATCGTAAATTTCCGTCTATTGCCGGAAAACAAGCTTTTTCAACCTCTTCAAAACCTGCATCTGGATTTTTTATTAGGTATTTTTCTGTTTTTCTTTTGATGCTTCCATCTTCATCGAGAATACTCGAACCCCCTTCAACACCGATAGTATATTTGCACCTCAGAAGAAAATCAAACCATTCTTCGCCTTTAATCGTATCTTCATCTCTTGTTGAAATATCGATCTTTAAGTTATTATCAAGAGATTTACGTTTGAAAACCTCTGCTATTTGCGGTTTTAACTGACCATGTCTTCCAAGCCAAAATGAAGCCTTCCATGCTCTATAACCTATATCAGTGTCACGTCGTATATTCTTAATTTTTTTGGAAATCATTTGGATTCTGTCCTCTGATATATATCCCGTGAGGACTTCTACGAATTTAATATTTGACTTTGTTAAACTTTTGTATATTTTACTCCATTCAGATGAAGGGGAAACTGAAAAAACGGCATCTATCTTAAAACGACGTATAAAATCACAAACTTGATCTGTGTTGATGAATTCATCTTGAGGCAGGACAACTTTCAATGAATCAAAACTTTTAACAGACGTCAGTTTTTCTTCTAGTTTATTGAATAATTCCCTGTTCCATCTCGATGAAAGAAAAACAGTATGGAATATTATAAGGTCAAAATTAATTTTCTTTAACCAATTTGGAAAATTTCTTTCCAGTATGTTTAAATAGAAACATCTCGCGCCAGAGAATTTTTCAAAAGAATATAGATGGTCCTTAATTGCTACTCTGAGAGGAAAATCTCTATATGCATAAACAATCAAATAATTCTTTTTCATTCTTAATCGTATAATTTTCTGATAATATGTAATAATTTTTTTTCTTCTGCGTCCCAATCTAACATTTTTTTTGCATAGCGACATGCATCTTTGTATGGCTTTAACTTCATTTTATTTTCAGATAAATCCTTCACTGTTTCTTTAAAATTATCTTCAGTAAATTCATCTAACTGAAAGCCTGTTTTATAAATATCAGATAACTTTTTTACGGTTTTTAAGTCGGAAAAGACATAAGGAACATCTGCATGAATATATTGAAAAATTTTATTCGGTAAACACAAATAATAGTTAATTATTCTTTTATCGAGTATTAACACTCCAAGATCACAATTTCGTATAAACGGAACTATCTCTCTAGAATGTATGTCATCAAAAATGAAATATTTTTCATTTTTGTAGGATTGAAATTCTCTACCAATAAAGGAATCATGGTATTTTCCTACCAAAATAAGCTTTATTTTACGATCTAAATCGATAATTGCCCTGATCAGAAGATTTACATCGAGCCCCTTTCTGCTGTTACCTAACATCAACACTAAAAAATCATTTTTATCAAAAAAATCCCTGACATTTTTCACATTATCTTTCAAATCCAATTTCGGTGCGTGAACATTCATTACTACTCTAAAATTACCTTTATATTTTTTTCTCAGTAAACCTGCCATATCATCGCTAACAGTCAAATTAATCTTGGAATACTTTATTGAATAAAATTCCAGCTTTGTCAAAAAAAATTCGTAAATTTTATTTAATAATCCCGTTCTTTTTTCAAAATTTTGACCCATATAATATTCGTGCGCATCATAGATAAAAATCGCTCTTGAATTCCTAGTCGAAAAATAAACATATAAAAATGGAAAAGGAGAATGCATTATATAGATATCACAATGCGGAATAACTTTCCGAAGATTGTAAAAGCAATTTAAATAATGAAAAATCAATATGTTAATAAAAGCCGAAATTTTGTTTTGCATTTTTAACATAAAAGAAACCGGATTACTTTTGATTACACGTAATTTAAGAACTTCTGGTTGGATTATTTTTACACCCGTTGGAATAATTTGATTTCCACTGTCAATAAACTCAATAGCATACACTTCATACCCTGCTTCAGACAAAGAATAAAGTTGCTTCAATGATCTGGTGTCATTTTTAAACGAGGTAGTAGTGATCACGCAGATTCTATTCATATTTTTTCAAAAACTGCATTTATCATGTTTTTTCCGTCTGTTACCTTAATAATTTTTTCAAAATTCTTATCAAGTCTTCTTAGAATGCCGTAAACCAGTCTTTTCTGTGGTCTGAGATTCAATTCACATAAAGTCATTAGATTTTCATCGTTTTTTTCCGGAATTTTAACATCACAGAATTCACTCAAGTGCATAATGTCAATAAAACTGAAGGCGTTTTGTCCGCTGAACCAGATGTTTTTAAGCTTCAATCCAAATCTTTCAACTAAAGGCCTCACAAGGTTCTTTTCATTAAACAATGAAACATGATAAGGAGGGATGACATTGTATGAAGCTTCCTTTGAAAGTAGTCTGTTTAATAATGAATACCTCGGAGTGTTTATCACCATAAGACCTCTGGGTTGTATGATTCTAACGCATTTTTCAAGAAAATCGATGGGTTCTGAAATATGCTCTATTACAGAAAGCAGACTCAACACGTTAAATCTCAACCCGGTTTTGTTTTCATCAAATATATCAGGTTTCAAAACTTCGATGCCAAACTGTCTTTCCGCAAATTCTGCAGATCTTTCATTTGATTCGCTGAGATACAGCTTAAAACCTTCGTTATGATTTCTTATATAATATAGAAAAGAACCGATCCCCCCCCCCACATCAAGCCAGTTCCCGCCGCTCAAGATTTTGGACACGCTATCATTTATCGCCAAATAGTCGTCATTACAAACCGATACACTGGCATGTGGTTTTGACATTAAAACTTTTGGTATCTCAATGAATTCCCTGACAGAGTTGTAATATCTTGAGTTATAAATGTCATAAAACATATCTTCGGAGGGAAAAGGATTGAGAAAAACAAAATTACATTTTTTGCACTTATAATAACTCATGTTAAATTTTTCAAAAAAATATGTAATACTTTGTTTCTTACAAGCAGGACAGTATGATATTTCACGCCAGTTTTTCGGATATGCAAGCTTATCAAAGCACAAATATTTTATTTCACCGTTTAGGGTTTTAAAATCAGGCATCGATCTTTTCAGTTTTCCAAATTAGTTTGGGTCTGAACAGACCGCCATAATTTCCAGGGTAATCACCTTTTAAGATTCCGTCATCCAGCATTTCGACTGAAAGAGCGTTGTCGATCCTAAACTGTTCAGTAAAATTCCCAGAAAAACCTATCAAAGATAATAGATAAGTTCCTGCATTGAGAAGATTTGCATAGAATTCACACATTGTGACATAATTACCTTTCAAAACTTTTTTTCCATAAAATTCTTTATCAGTATTGTTTATCGAACCGAAAAGACAAGTTCCCTCCTTATCGCTCAATACAACTGAAAACTGGGGTTTCACATTATCTGTTATAACTTCATAAGTGATTTTTAAATAATACTTATGGGAAATGTATATGGATTTTTCAGGTTTTAAATCTTGATTGATTATCTCCATTTTTGATATTTTTATGTCGTTGTTTCCAGGTCTTGCATGATCGGGCCACTTAATTTTTCCTGTGATACTGTCTCCGAGAGCAAGGTAATTTTCTATTGCTTTTTCAACTTGTCCATCAAATACAATTTCACCTTTTTCAAGATAGAGGGCTCTTTGACAAAATCGCTTGAGAGCTGCCATGTTGTGAGTCACGAAAACAATTGTTCTGTCTTGTTTTTCTGTGATGTCTTTCATTTTATTTATACACTTTTCCTGAAATTGTATGTCGCCTACAGCAAGAACTTCGTCTACAAGTAATATTTCAGATTCAAGATGAGCTGCAACCGAAAACGCAAGTCTAACAAACATTCCTGATGAATATCTCTTAACAGGCATATCTATAAACTGATCAACACCTGAGAACTCAACTATTTGGCTGAATTGTTTTTTTATTTCACTTCTTTTCATGCCCAATATTGATCCGTTCATAAAAATATTTTCTCTTCCTGTCAACTCCGGATGAAAACCTGTTCCAACCTCGAGCAAAGATGCGACCCTTCCCCTTAGCACTGCGAAACCTTGTGTTGGAATAGTTATTCTACTCAGTATTTTTAGAATTGTTGTCTTTCCTGCTCCGTTTGCGCCAATCAACCCAATCCTTTCACCTTGCTTGACTTCGAATGAAACTCCTTTCAATGCCCAAAAATCAGTGCTTTTTTCAATAGAAAATGATCTATTTTTTATTGCAATCGAACCTAATAATTTAACTTTTTCTACAATTGTGTCTCTTAAAGTATCATATCTTGCTTTTCTTGCACTTCTGAGTTTATATTTTTTTTTCAAATTAATTACTTCAATAGAATTCATATAACGTCAGCTAAATATTTTTCTGAAAAGGTGAAATAGAAGTATCCTATAATAAACAAAAAGAGTGTTATTGACAATGAAACACACAGAGATTGCCATTCAATTGAAATATTATCGAATAAGCACCATCTGAAAATACCTATCAAACCTGTCAATGGATTCAATGAAAAATAAATTTTCAAATTTCCCTTTATTATACTATCGCTGTAAGCGACAGGCGAAATGAATAAACTAAGTTGAATAAAAAACGGAAGGGCGTGACTCACATCTCTGTATTTTGCGTTCAATGAAGAAAAAAGTAAACCGAGACCGGAGGACAAAACAATACAAAAAAATATTGCTAAGGGGATAAAGACAATCTTCCAGCTAAATACAAGACCATAAGAAACAATTAAGATTACCAAAATAACAAAAGATATAAAAAAATCAATTATAGCTACTCCGAATGAACTCAACGGCAAAGCCATTCTAGGAAAATAAATTTTTGTAACAAGCTCCCTGTTTGAAACGATGCTGTTTGAGGAATTTATCAGAGAAGTCGCAAAAAACTGCCAAGGCAAAATGCCTGAAAGAACTAAAATAGGATAAGGTATCTCGTTTGACGGGAGACCTGCAATTTTACCGAACACAAACGTAAAAATTACCATCGTTGTCACTGGTTTGAATATTGCCCAAGCCAGACCAATAAAAGTCTGTTTATACTGAACAAGAATATCCCTCAAGGTCAAAAAAAAGATCAGTTCTCTATATTTTATCAGCTCTTTTACAAACCAAAATGGCTTTCTTTTTCCTGTAACAAGAGTAGTTTCGAGATCCTTACGCAAAGTTCAATCCTTTGTTTTACAAACAACCATCATCTTACAGATAATGTTTTAATCCATGCAGAAACATACTCCATCTCCTCTTTTGTCATCTTCGGATATAGGGGGATTGTGAGGGCTTTTTTATAGTATTCTTCGGATGCTAGGAAATCGCCTTGCCTATAACCGAAGTTTTTCCTGTAGTATTCGTGTATGTGAACGGGGAGATAGTGGACTTGGGTAAAAATGCCTTTTTGCCTTAACCCGGAAATAAACTCGTTCTTATCAAGTCCGTTTCTTTCAAAGTCGAGGAGCATGACCATGATGTGCCACGACGATCCGCTTTCTTTTGCCCCTTTTTGAAAACTTATAAGTGGAAAATCATTGAACGAGCTGATGTAGAATTCAGCAATATTCCTTCTTATCTCTATAAATCCGTCAAGCTTTTTCAGCTGGCTCTCGCCGATAACCGCCTGAAAGTCGGTCATTCTGTAGTTGAACCCGAGTGTTCTCATTTCATTTACTCCGGAAGAATTTTTGACGAATCCGTGATTTCTCAGGGCGAGCATTTTTCTGTAAAGGCTTTCATCGTTGGTCGTCACCGCTCCGCCTTCTCCCGTCGTTATAGCTTTTACAGGATGAAAAGAAAAGGTCGTAAGATCCGAACGGTCGCAGCAGCCGACTCTTTTACCGTCGGGATACCTGCTCCCGAGTGCGTGCGCGGCGTCTTCGACAATGTAAATTCCTCTGCTCCGTGCTATATCTTCTATCTCCTCCATATCGCAGGTCAGTCCTGCAAAATGAACAGGGACAACGAGTTTCGTCTCCCGGCGAATTTTTTCCTTTAATCTGTTTAAGTCAATTAAAAAATTCGATGGGTCTATGTCACAGAGAACAGGCTTCAGCCCATTGTATATCATTGCGTTGGGAGTCGCGATAAATGTCATATCGGAAGTGACACCTTCACTGCCCAGGGATATTTCAAGAGCCGCAATCGCCAAGTGCAGAGCCGCCGTGCCGCTCGATACAGCAACACAGAACCGGGCTCCTGTGTATTCACACAGGGCTTTTTCAAACTCTTCTATCCGAGGTCCCTGAGATACAAAATCGCTCCGCAGAACATCTGCGGCTTCTTTAATATCTTCTTCGCCTATCCAATGCCTTCCGTAGCCTATTTTCAAAAATCAGCCTTTCATGAGCTGTTGACTCGAATCCCAATCGGTTTTATCTTCTATTATAAATCGAGGAGGTCAAAAATGAACAATTCTTTTTTAGATAACGCAAAAATATGGTTAAGTGAGAATTTCGACGAAGACACCAGAAAAAAGGTCAAATCTCTCATCGACAGTGAAGATAAAGATTCCCTTAGAGAACTTTTCTACGCCGACCTCGAATTCGGAACCGGAGGAATGAGAGGAAAAATGGATGTCGGCACCAACAGGATGAACATTTACACTGTCGGCAGAGCCACGCAAGGATTGGCTCTGCATATAGTGAATAAATACAATGGAGAAATCACTGCAGTCATAGCACATGACACAAGACGAAATTCAAAAATCTTCTGCGAGAGAGCCGCATGCGTCCTGGCGGCGAACAATATAACAACATGGATTTTCAGTGAGCCCACTCCTACCCCGCTTTTGAGTTTCGCTGTGAGATACCTTAAGGCAAAATGTGGTATAGTAATAACTGCCAGCCACAATCCCCCCGAATACAACGGTTATAAAGTTTACGGCAATGACGGATGTCAACTCGTCTCTCCTGAAGACGGGGATGTCATGGCAAAGGTGAAAGAGACTACCTTTGATCAGGTCAAAAGCGCAGATTTCGAAGAGGCTGTCAAAGAGGGCAAAATAATGTTTGTCCCGCAGGCATTGATCCAATCCTATGAAAATAGAGTTATTGACTGCCTTACGGACAAAGAAAGATGCATTCGTGAAGGCAAAAACGTCTCCATAATCTATTCTCCTCTTCACGGAGCGGGATACAAGATTACACCCGAAATCCTTAAAAAAGCCGGTTTTACAAATGTCCAAGTAGTCCCTGAACAGTCATCTCCTGACGGAGAATTTCCTACTGTTAAATACCCGAACCCGGAAGACGAGAATGCGTGGAAACTTATACTCGATTTTGCCGTAGAGAAAAATGCCGACATCGCCATGGCAAACGATCCTGACGCCGACAGAATTGGCCTTGCCGTGAGAGATGACAAAAGAAATTTTGTCCTCCTCAACGGCAATCAGACAGGAGCGCTCATGCTAAAACATATTCTCTCCCGAAAATCCACAAAAACGATAAAACCCTATGCGGTGAAGACAATAGTGACGAGTGAACTCTGGAGTAAAATCGCCGAGTATTATAAAACTGAAATATTCGACACTCTGACGGGGTTTAAATACATAGGAGAGCTCATCTCCGGGCTCGAAAAAAAATCTCCCGAAATGGATTTTTTAATGGGAGGAGAAGAAAGCTACGGCTATCTCACCGGAACCCACGCGAGGGACAAAGACGGCATAAACGCCGCCCTGATAATAGCCGAAATTGCCTCTGAAGCCAAAAGCGAAAACACGACAACATGGAATAAACTTCAGTCCATATACGGTGAATTCGGCTTTTTCAGAGAAAAACTCCTCAATTTCACTTTTGAAGGAATAGAGGGAAAAAAGAAAATTGAAGGCATCATGTCTCAACTCAGAAATAATCCTCCAAAAAAATCGACGGGCAGTAATTTAATACTTCTCAAAGACTACCTCCAAAAGGAAATATCCGACGGAAGGGGCACATTAATCGGAGAGACCGACCTTCCCGTCTCGAATGTCATTTCGCTCGAATTTGAAAACGGAACTAAAATCGTAGCCAGACCCTCGGGAACGGAGCCTAAAATAAAGCTCTACTTCTTTGCCAACGGCAAAGACGAGCCGGAAACCGAAAAAAGGCTCGAAAAAGCCGTATCCGAATATCTTTTACACCTGGGTATAAAATAATAATTGAACTTCCGAAATAAAGGAGTGATTACCCGTTCTACACCGCCAGAATTTTGTCCAGGAGAGAAAACACGAGGTTTTTTGTGACTTGAGGCAGATCATCGCTTTTTCTCAAAATCATTGCCGTATTTTTGAATTTAACAATCTCATCTTCAGTGAATTTTATTTTTTCTGAAAAGCAGAGATAATGGATTTTCCTCGATATCCAGTCCAAATATTCTTTTAGCTTCTCTGCGAGGACGAGTTCGAGGACAGACATAAAAGTCGAGATTTTCATGTACTCATCCGATATCTCCTCGTAACAATCAAAAGATTTTATGTAATGACCCGCGGCTTTATCTTTATCGTTGAGAAATTCCGCAAAGAGGTATGCAAAGTTGTTGTTTACTATTCCCTTCCTGTTGAAATCTCCTATGCTTTCAAGAAGAGCTAACAACTTTTCGAAAAAGTCTTTTGCCTTTTGAAAATCGCCTTTTTGAGCGTAAATTATTGCGAGATTGTTCAGAATGTTGACCTTGATTCTCTTGCTGTCTATCTCACTGGAAAGTTCAAGGGCTTTAAGTGAATATTCTACAGCTTTATCGGTATCATAAAGACTGAAGTCCTCTTGGTTGTATAAAAGTCCAATGTTTGTTGAAATCAGAGTTTTCAATTTTATATCTCCGCTTTTTTCGGACATTTCAAGAGCTCTTCTAAAATATACATGGGCTTTTTCAAAATCTGAAAGATCGAGTTCAGTCATACCGAGAGTATTGTATATTTCTCCCAAAAGAGGTTCATTCCCTATTTTCTCGGCATGTTCCATCGCTTTCTCAAGAGTTTTTACTGCTGATTCATAGTCCCCCGTGTTTTTATAGAGATCTCCCATCGCTATTGATACATCAGCGATTTTATGGCTTTCTCCTGAAAAAAGAGCCGGGGATAGCGCTTTTTCGTAATATCCCAACGCCGTCTGATAATCGCCGATGATGCTGTATATGTATCCTGTTTTTTTGAAAACTCTGAAAAGTTCGGCTTCGACATCTGGCGAGCATTTTTGAGAAATCAATTCGGCGTATCTAAGATAATAGCTCACAGCTTTTCTGTTTTCATATCTCTGCTCCGCTCTTTGAGCTCCGTAATTCAATAATCTTATTTCTTTTTCAGTCTCCCCAGCTTCTCTGTAGTGGTAAATCAGGTCGTCGTAGTATGGAGCAATATTGTCTGCGTGTATGAGGTTAATAGATTCGGCGGCTATACCGTGGAGTTCCCCCCTGACGCTCGGCAGTTGAAGGTTGTATGAGATGTCCCTGAGAATAGGGCTTCTGAAAAACCAGTGTCCTTCAATGTCTCCAAGAATTTCCTCAATAAGACCTTCTTCCTTTGCCCTGTGAAGATAGTCTTTATTCATATCAGACCCGAACGAATTGCTATTGAAAATCAGGTTTCTGAAGACCGACTCCTCAAACTGCAGTCCCAGCACAGAAGCGTGCTTCAACGCTTCTCTGAGGTCAACATCGAGCCTGTCGAGTCTGCTCGTAAGAAGGTCGCCTATCTCAGATGGTATTTTTAGGTCTTCTTCTTTGACAGCGCACCTGCCGTCGGGCGACTTGAATAGAGAATTTGTCTCTTTCAGGTGAAGGACTAGCTGTTCACAGAAGAGAGGAACATTTTTAGCCTTTTCTCTGAGCAGGGCTATAAACTTGCCTGTCGGTTCGGTGTCCGTGATCCTCTTGACTATAGCCCTGTAAATTTCTTCATCAGGAATCCCTTTCATGACAAAATCAGAGTTGAACTTCACAGGTTTGAAAGTTTCGTTTTTCTCGAAATAGTTAGGCCAGACCGAGATGATGACAGTCATAGGGATAGATTCTGTATTTTTTGAAAGAGAAGCGATGAGTTCCGCCGTAAACTCATCGGAAAACTGCATGTCGTCTATGAAAACGACTAAAGGGTTGTTCTCGCTCAATATTTTCAGCAAAGACTTGAATGAAAAAATCTGTTTTTCAACTCTGAATTTCGGTTCCGTCTCTTTCAGGATTTCATCTTCAATCCGTATGTCTGCTAAAGATGCCAGAAAAATAACCTCTTCTCCTATTTCTTCTAAACCGGCTCTTCTCTGGTTAAAAACTCTGCCGAGTTTTGCCCTGAAAGATGCGAGGTCGTCGCCGTCAGAAAGTTCGAAATAAGTCCTCATCCACATCGTCACAGGATAAAAAGCCTTATTCAAATGCCCTTTGCAAAATAGATTTATCCACTCAAGAGAAGATTCCTTTCTTACCTCGTCAATAAGTCTTGTCTTCCCGAGCCCTGACTCCCCGGTCAGGCAGTTCAGCCCTCCAAATTTCCCCTCCACAGGCGGGATTAAACAAGACTGGAGCCATTTTTTCTCCCTTTCGCGGTTGATGAAAGGCGTCTTTTTCCCTTCAGGAATTTTTTCAGTCTGTCCTTCAAAAAAGAAAATCGGCGCGGCGGATTCCTTTCCCTTGAGTTCCGCAAGACCCGCGTAAGTGAAAGAATAAGCATTTGATTTCTTAACTATTTTTTCGCTCACTGTCACGTTTCCCCAGCTTGACAGAGACATCAGCCTTGATGCAGTGTTGACAGAATCTCCGAGGGCTGTCCATTCATTGCACCTTCTGCCTCCAGTCAGCCCCACGAAGACCTGACCTCTCGTGATGCCTCCTCTCCATCTCTTGTCCGAAAAAATGGATTTGGATTTGTCTCTGAATTTCGATGCGAAAGAAAGAGCTTTTTCTTCGGGTGATTCGAGGGCAAGAGGCGCTCCGAAAAAGACCAATGCAGTCAGCCCTTTGTCGCAGAAAATCAGTTTGTTGAGAATACCTCCGAATGACGCCGCTTTTTCAGAAGTGAAAGCACCTATGGCAGAAATCTCTTCATGCGTTTGGAAACCTTTGAGTTGAAGAAAAATGGATACAATGTCTCTTATCTCAGGGCAAGAAGATGTTTTTACCACTTCTTTTTCTTCATAGAGATCTAATATGTAATCGTCTGTTTTTATTTTTGAAAATTCAGAAAAAGATATTGGATGATTGTTTATGTCTCCAAAAACACCTTTATATGCCGTTTCAAAGAAAGCTCTATCAAAAGCCTCTCCCTTTAAGTAAAACATCTTTCTCTTCAATGTATTGTATATTCCCCATTCAATATTTCCTCTTCCTCTCGAAAAATGAACGTCGAGTCGCCTGTCTTTATCTGATGAAGAGGTTATATATTGAGTGTCAAACCATTTCCTTATCTTCTTCTCTGCACAAAAGGCTCTTTCTCCCGAGTCATTTTCAAATACAGCCATGAAAGCGTCTCCGGCGAAATAACTGACAAAACCTCCGGACTCGAATACAGCTTCTATCTGGGGGTCGAAGACTCTAAAGATTATTTTAGATATCTCCTCGACTCCCCTTTCGCCCTTCCCCAGGAGTTTTTCTGTCAACGACGTGAACCCGGATATGTCGACAAATAAAACTGATCCCCTGAAACAGCCGTGTGTTATATTTTTTCTGTGTTTATCAACTATGAAAGGCGGAATAGAATTGAGCCTAAAATTCATAAGGAAATTTTAGACTCAATATCAGGATTGTCAAGAAATTAAGGCGTTCGCTTTTACTTCACTAACAGCAGTTTCCCTGTCTCTCTGAAATTTCCGGACGACAAAGAGAAAAAATAACTTCCTGACGGCAGTTTAACTCCGCTGTTGTCCTCTCCCCTCCAAATATAACCATAGTATCCCGGCAAGAGAAAAGACCTGGCAAAAGTTTTGACTTCCCTGCCCGTCGCGTCGAAAACTCTGAACTCCACAGGGCATTCGCTGAAAACATGGAATCCGAGTTCGACAGATTCCGAAAAAACAATTTTCGAGGGCGAAAAAAGTGCGAAAGGCCTCTGAAATTTCGAGGGGTCATCAGGGTTTTCTTCAACTGAAACCGTGTATATATATCCTGAATACGCTTTTTCGAAAATCGCGTCTCTGTTGCTCTGACCGTCGTAATCCGTAAAACCGGACCATACAAAAGAGTTGTCTCTGACGTAATCAATGGAATAAGCCGCCTGATTTCCGTCTTCAATGAATTCGACTAATCCCAGGTAATTTGAAAACCTGTCAAACTTCATTATCACGGCATTCATGAAATTCGTAGGCGACTGTATCGAATTTTTGGAATAACCGCAGACATAAATTGTGTCGTGCGCCCTTGTCAGGTCGTATCCGACTTGATCTCCGACTAAGACCGGGTCGGTGAGCCAGATAATATTACCGTTGTCCCTGTCGATGACAGCGGCGAAAAGGTCTTTGTCACCTCTCTGCCTGTAGCCTATAAGTATAACACCCGCGTCGCAGTTCATAGCGGCTTTAGCTTCGCCCTCGAAATAAGTCTGTTCCCATACCACACTTCCGTCTTCTGATATCTTCATTGCGAAAACCCTGTCAATCGTGTCTTTTGTGGTGGATCTGGTCGCTCCGGTCATAATAAAGCCTTTAAGCTTACCGAACGACGAGTCCTGAACGAGACAATAGGCTGTTCTGCTTTCAATTGACTCATAGACGGTGTCCCAGAGAACGTTGAAATTTTCGTCAATTTTAATCGCGAAAATCTTTTCAACCGAGTCTTTTGTTGTAGATCTGGTCGCCCCGGTCATAATAAAACCTTTGAGCTTAGTAGAATCTTCAAAATGCGTGATGTCGTAGAGGGTAAATCTCGAAGTGTCTTGATGGTAGTAAAATGTATCAATAAGGTTCCAGTCCGCGTCGAAATGATAACAGAAAATATCGCGGTTCGATCCGTATTCGACAGTCCCTGAGACCATCGTCTTTTGAAGAACAGGGTCGTGAACAAAAGCTTTGGCTTTTTCGCTGTATCCGGGTTCTCCTATAATGCCTTCCCAGAGAGGAACCCCTCTTGTGTCGAGAAATGAAAGATACATGTCTGTGTCCGTCCCTGAGGTGTCGACGAACCCGGCGATTAGATACCCGTAAGTGAAAGACGAATCGCCCATAGAAAAAACTGAGTTGAATTCGTCGTCGCCCATCCCGGAAAAAATGTAGCTGAATTCGTGATGTATGAAACCGTGAAGGTCCGACTTGAGAAGGAAAGCGTCGTGCATGGTGTCTCCGAGAGGGTTTTGGGTAATAAGTCCCGGAACGATATACGATGAATCCAGCCCGTCAAAGAATATGTTGAATCCCGCTCTCAGCCCCGGCTCGACGACATAATTTGACCACAAAACCTGTCCATTGGAGTTGCTGACGTTCAAAAGAACAAGTCCCGTTATCATCATATTCGATATGTCCCCTGTAAAACCGGAAACAGTTAAGGAGTAATCGGGAGCAATAACTATTCCCTTGCCGCAGTTGGATAATGCCGAATCGAATATGTATTGACGGCACCAGAGAGTATCTTCTCCCCCATAGAGCATTACAAAAAGAGAATCCCTCCAAATGCCTGTTACGGCGAATCTGTCAGGATAACCTATCAACGCGACAATACATTCCCCTATTTCATTTCCGTCCAAATAACCCCATGCCCTGGCATCAATGGAAGTTCCGTCCAACCCAGCCAATAAGACGAATACATCTTTGTCGAAACTCAAGGGGTTTACGCAATATCCTGTCAAGGCGATAATGGAATCGTTCATCGTCATCGAATTTGAGTAACTTTGGGAATAACCCGGAATATTGTAGTATCTTTCCCATACTATACTGAAATCCTGATCTATTAGAATGATGAACGGTTTGATTATTGTCCCAGAACCTGCTGAATCGGCGTATCCCGTCAAAAGATACCCTGATCCTCCAATATACGGAATTATGTCTGTCGCAGTAAGAAAATATTCGCTTGAAGCGTAATTCAATAAAGTGTCTTTAATAATAAAAAAGGAGTCTGCGTCTTGGAATTTGACAATAAGAGGAATCCATCTTCCGCTATAAAAAGCGTTTCCGAGACTTATAAAACCGTCGTTGGACACACTTTTTGATATAGCCCTTGCATGACTTGGATAGGGAATGTTCTCATAGATGCCAAACCAGACAATTCCTCCATTTTCTTCAAAACAGGCGAAATTCATCATCGAAGTTGTGTCGATAACGCTCCTTCCGACGGCGAAAATTTTTGTGCGGTCCGCATTCGGCTGAGCGTCTCTGAATTCGTCGTAGAACATTGCGAAATCTATCCAATTTTCAAATGTATTGGATGACAGATAATTTACAGAGAAAAATAGCGAGAAAAAAACTAAAACAAACTTGTATGGTTTCATCCTTCCTCCCGAGTTTTCGGTTCAAGCCAATTTTATCAATTGATTCATAATAGGTAAACACCAAATACAAAGGTCTGTCTCTCTTGACACTGAAAAATTAAAATTGTATCTTTAAGTTTTCATTTTTTCTCGGAGGAAATCTGCTGGATATTTTGTCATTAAAAAAGCTGGCTTGTAATCTCAGAAAAGACATTGTTAAAATGATTTATCTCGCCGGGTCCGGGCATCCCGGAGGTAGCCTTTCGATAATAGACGTCCTGACAGTCCTCTATTTCGGCGGAATACTCCGATACAGATCAGAAGAACCTCTCTGGCCTCAAAGAGACAGATTTGTCCTTTCCAAAGGCCACGCAGCCCCAGCCCTCTACGCGGTGTTGGCTCAAGCAGGTTATTTTCCTAAAGACTATTTATGGACACTTCGAAAATTGGGATCCATTCTACACGGGCACCCATTCAATATAGACACGCCGGGAGTTGAAGCGCCGACAGGCTCTCTCGGTCAAGGTCTTTCAATAGCCCACGGCATGGCTCTCGGACTGAAACTCAGAAAATACGATTCTCGTGTATTCGCTGTTCTTGGAGATGGTGAGATTGAAGAAGGAAACATCTGGGAAGCGGCAATGAGCGCGGGCTTTTATAAAAGCGGAAACCTCACCGCCATATTAGACTACAACCATCTTCAGATAGACGGGTATATCCATGCCGTCAAAAGCCCCGAGCCCATTCCGGAAAAATTTAAAGCGTTTCTCTGGGACGTAATCGAGATTGACGGACATGATCACGGGATGATTCTGGATACCCTGCAGTCTGCCGCTAAAAGAGACCCCATGGGTCCGCCGCTTGCCGTCATTGCGCATACAGTTAAAGGCAAAGGCGTCTGTTTCATGGAGGATTCCGTGGATTGGCACGGAATAGCTCCGACAAAAGAACAATACGAAAAAGCCATGGGTCTCCTCGATGAATAATTTAGTCTCATCATCACCGAGGGACGCCTACGGGAAAACTCTCCTTGAACTCGGTAAAAAAAACACAGACATTGTAGCCCTCGACGCCGATCTGTCAAAATCGACAAAAACGGCCATATTCGCAGAAGCTTTTCCCGACAGATTTTTCGACATGGGAGTTGCTGAAGCAGACATGGTCAACACTGCAGCCGGAATAGCTTCATGCGGTTTCACTGTTTTTGCGAGCACTTTCGCCATGTTTCTAACAGGGAGAGCATGGGAACAGATAAGAAACACTGTAGCATACGGCAATTTTGACGTAAAACTCGTGGCGACTCATGCCGGCATAACCGTTGGTCCAGACGGGTCTTCACACCAGGCTATCGAAGACATAGCCCTGATGACTGTAATTCCGAACATGAAAGTATTGGCTCCATGCGATTCAATTTCGACGAAAAGGCTTATTACTCAAGCCTCGGAATCTCGGGGTCCTTTTTATTTCAGACTGCCCAGAGGAAAAACTTTTGAAATTCACAAAGACTCTGAAAAAATTGATCTCGGAAAAGCTTGCCTCATAAGAGAAGGCTCAGATATGACTATTTTCTCTCATGGGCTCATGGTCTATAACAGCCTCCTCGCCGCTGAAAAACTCTCAAGACAAGGGATAGAAGCCGCGGTCGTTGACGTTCACACCATAAAACCCATAGACCAACAACTTGTTTTGGAAAGAGCTGAGATTTCAGATAAAATACTTGTCGCTGAAGAACATTCAGTCAACGGAGGTCTTTGTTCAGCTCTAGCTCTTTTTCTCGCAAGAAACAGACCCGTGAAAATGCGTTTCGTCGCCATCGAAGACCAATTCGGCAGATCCGGTTCGGAGAGTGATTTGCTCACTCATTACGGTCTTGACGAAACATCAATATTTAATAAATCAATGGAGCTTTTTAAATGATCGAATTTAACCAGGTCACCAAAACATACAGGAAAGACTGGAAAGCACTCGACGATCTGACCTTCACCATAGATCAGGGTTCATATACTTTCATAGTCGGACCCAGCGGATCAGGAAAGAGCACTGTTCTCAAACTCATTTACGGAGCCATTTCCCCAAACAAAGGTTATGTGCAGGTTTCAGGTTTCAGAATTCCTGGAATACCCAAAAACCAACTGCACCTTTTGAGAAGAAAAGTCGGAGTCATTTTTCAGGATTTCAGGCTCATGGAAGACAGAACGATTTACGAAAATATTGCCTTCGTCCTTTTAGTTACAGGAACTCCAAGAAAGACGATAAAAGACAAGATTTCAACCGTTCTCGCTTCACTTAGATTGACTCATAAAATACACCAGTATCCATACCAGCTTTCCGGAGGTGAACAACAGAAAGTTTCCATCGCCAGAGCTCTCGTCAGAGAGCCATTTGTCCTCGTCGCGGACGAGCCGACGGGCAATGTGGATCCGGAAGGTTCAGCTGAGATATTCCAGATACTAAAAGATATAAACAGCTCCGGAACAACAGTTATAATGGCGACCCACGAGCTCGATTACGTGAAGAACACTCCTTTCAGAGTCATTTCACTTACCCAAGGAAAAATTGTTTCGGACACGAAAGAAAAACGATGTATACAATAAGTGAAGCTTTAAGAGGTATTTTCAAAAACAAGCTCATGAGCACCGTCAGCATGGGAGTGATGTCCCTTTCGCTGTTTATTTTCGGAGTTTTTATAGTCATCACTATTAATCTTTTAATACTCATAAATTTTGCTCAGAAACATGTTCAATTAGAAGTCTTCCTTAAAGACATACCCCAGGAAAAAGTTCAAAGCGTATATGAAGCGAGAACTGACACGCTTTATAATCTGATATCAGCTATTGACGAAGTGGATTCTGTAACTTACATAACCAAAGAGCAGGCGCTGGAAAGGTTCAAACTCGATTTTCCGGAATTCACAGAACTCCTCGGTCCCGATTTTAACCCCCTGCCGGCTTCGTTTATAGTTTATCCTTCACCGGGTTTCAGGACTTCGATATATCTACAAAACATCTCTCATAAAATTCAGGACACTCTCGACGTCTCTCTCGGAAGAGTTGAGGAGATCAGCTACGGAAAAGCCTGGATTGACACTCTCGACAGGTGGGTAAAGACCATTATTATGGCTGACCTTATAACAGGCTTGATAATAGCAATAGCTTCGATTTTCGTTATTGCAAATACTATAAAACTCAACGTATTTGCCAGAAGAGAACAGATAGCCATCATGAAGCTTGTCGGAGCTTCGGATTCTCTGGTTTCCAAACCTTTTCTCCTCGAAGGCAGTATACACGGTATTTTTTCCGGAATAGCTGCTTCTTCAGCCCTATATTTTTCACTTAAAATGCTCGGCAGATGGGCGACAAATATAGCCTTTCCTACTTTGCCGATGTTCATGATTCTCATTTTCATCGGATTCTCTCTCGGCATTTTCGGTAGTTGGCTGTCTTTGAGGAAATATCTCGTCGACCCCTGGATTGACGAAGACAATCAAAAAGGAGACAGAACTAAATGAGAAAATTGACTTTTAAGGGCGGAATACATCCTCCTGAGAAAAAAGAACTTTCCGAAAACGAGAGCATAATCGAGTTTCCGGTCAGACCGGAGATATCCGTGCCTCTTCTTCAGCAATTAGGAGCTCCTTCCAAGCCTCTTGTTAAAAAAGGCGACCCTGTCAAGAAAGGCCAAATGATAGGAGAAGCACAAGGGTTCATATCCGCCAACGTCCACAGCCCTGTATCCGGAAAAGTTAAAGACGTTGACTATACAAATCATCCTGTGACGGGCAGGGGCATTTCGGTGACTATTTTGACTGAATCAAACAATACTCCGACATCCGACGACTATTTCAAAGCCGAAGACCCGGAAAAACTCTCTCCTCAGGAAATAGCCGATATCGCCAAAAATTCGGGCATTGTCGGGATGGGAGGAGCATCTTTTCCGACTCACGTAAAACTGATTCCTCCAAAAGGCAAAAACTATGAATCATTGATTTTGAACGGAGCCGAATGTGAACCTTATCTGACGGCCGATTACAGACTCATGCTCGAGAAGCCTGAAAAGATACTTCTCGGAGCGAAATTAATGATGAAAGCCTGCCTCGCAAAAAAAACATTCATAGCCATTGAATCGAATAAACCTGAGGCGGTCCGCGAATGGGAAAAACTGACATCCGGTGAAGACTGGATTGAGCTCAAAGTAATGAAGACCAAATATCCGCAAGGCGCAGAAAAACAGCTTATTAATGCCATAACCGGCAAAGAAGTCCCTTCAGGAGGCCTACCCGTAGATGTCGGCGTTCTGGTTCAGAATGTTGGGACAGCGGCGGCTCTTTATGACGCCGTTTATTCCGGAGAGCCTCTTATTAAGAGAGTGACTACTGTGACGGGCGCGGTGAAAAGAAGAGCCAATCTTCTCGTCCCAGTCGGAACTTATGTCAGTGATATCATTGAATTTTTAGGCGGCTATCTTGGCGAACCGGGAAAAGTAATTTTCGGGGGACCTATGATGGGTGTCAGCCAGCGGACAGACGGAGTTCCAGTGATAAAAAGCACTTCAGGGATTCTCGTCTTATCTAAAACCGAATCTACGGAAAAACCGCAGACTAACTGCATAAGATGCTCCCGTTGTGTTACTGTCTGCCCGATTGGTCTTATGCCTTATGAAATAGCCGCGAGATCGGAAACAGGAGACCTTGAAACAGCCGGGTCTGTCGGCGCTTTAGACTGCATAGAATGCGGATCATGCAGTTTCATCTGTCCGGCAAGAAGAGATCTTGTCCAGCTAATACGTCTTGCCAAAAACAAAATTATAGCCAAGAAAAAGAGAGGGGCTCAAAAATGATCCAGAATCTGCGTCTTTCCTCTTCTCCTCATGTAAAGGATCCGACAACTACTAGAAGAATCATGCTCCTTGTGATCGCGGCGCTGGTTCCCTCCGCGGCTGCGTCGATTCTTTTTTTCGGCTACTACTCAGGGATACTAATGCTCACAGGAACGATTTCAGCTATAGCAGCGGAAGCTATAGCCGAAATTCTCAGAAAAAGAGGCTTAAAAAGCCTGACGGACGGCAGCGCAGCTCTTACAGGACTTCTCCTTTCCTTCAATCTCCCGGCTTCCGTCCCGATATGGGTTCCCGTAATCGGAGCTTTCGTCTCAATATGGTTCGGAAAAATGGTCTTTGGGGGTCTTGGTCATAACATATTCAACCCCGCACTTATAGGCAGGGCTTTCCTCGTCGCCGCCTATCCGACCCTCATGACTGCAAGTTGGATATCCCCCGTCCTGACGAATTCCACAGCATCAGGATTTATAAATGACAAACTCCGGACTAACATCGAAAGTGTTGTCTCATCTGAAGAACTTGACGCGATGACTTCTGCGACACCTCTGGGACTCTTGAAAGACGCCAGAAGAGTCCTTTCAAACCCGGCTTCAACAGACCTTCAGAAAGACAAGGCGAGAGGATCTATACAAACTCTTTACTCATGGGAAACAATCAAAAATATGTTTCTCGGAAACACGGGAGGCTCTCTCGGAGAGACATCCGCTTTGCTTCTGCTAATAGGGGGCTTGTTTCTTTGCGCGCTGAAAATAGTCAATTGGAGGATGCCGTTTTCTTTTATCGGCGTGGTATTTATCTTGACTTGGTTAATCGGAGGGACAAACGGATTTTTCAGCGGCAATCCATTTTTTTCCGTAGTCTCCGGAGGATTAATGCTCGGCGCATTTTTCATGGCAACCGACATGGTGACCTCTCCTATGACTGACAAAGGTCAGATATTGTTCGGTTTATGTGCCGGGTTTCTCGTTGTAATTATAAGAACTTACGGTGGTTACCCCGAAGGCGTGTGTTATTCTATTCTAATAATGAACGCCTTTACGCCTCTTATAGACAGATTCATAAGGCCTAAAAAATTCGGCATTCAGGAGGTCAAATGATACGTCTTATTTTTTCCTTGACCTTGATAACGCTTATTTGCGGCGCTTTGCTCGCCATTGTTTACGACAAGACAAAAGAACCGATACAAAAGGCTGAAATCGCCGAAAAAGGTCTTAAACTTAACAATGTATTCTCTTCCCTCGAACCTGACAATAACCCTATAGAAAACCCCTACTATCTTACCAATAACTCGGGAGACACAATAAAAATGGGATATCTCGCCATTAAAAACGGAGACACTGTCGGAATAGCTTTTGAAGACACGGGTATCGGCTACGCTGGAAAAGTGATGGTCCTGACAGGCGTCGATCTTTCCAAGAATTGCATCACTTCAGTAGAAATACTCAGTCAATCTGAAACGCCCGGTCTTGGAGCGAAAATACAGGATTCCTTATGGAGATTTCAATTCGCAGGAAAATCTTTGGACAACTCAACGCTGATTAACGGCAATTTCGGAGTCTTAAAAGACGGCGGAGATATCGATGCGATAAGCGGAGCTACAATCTCGCCAAGAGCTGTCTGTGCAGCCGTCAGCCAAAGCGTCAGAACAGCCGACACTCTGAAAATAAGGAATTGAAGATGAAAAAGAAAGGACCTTTTTTCGAACTCGCCAAAGGCATAGTAAAAGAGAATCCCGTTCTCGTGTTAGTCCTCGGAATGTGCCCAACGCTCGCCGTCACGACAAGTGCCAAAAACGGCATCGCGATGGGTATCGCGGCGACGGCGGTTCTCATCGGTTCGAATTCCGTCATATCTTTGATCAGAAAATTCGTTCCGGATGAAGTCAGAATCCCCATATTTATTGTCGTAATAGCTTCTTTCGTCACAGTGATACAGCTTGTGATGAACGCGTATTTTTATGAGCTATTTAAGGTTCTCGGATTGTTCATTCCGTTGATTGTAGTCAACTGCATAATCCTCGGCAGAGCAGAAGCATTCGCTTCTAAAAACAATGTTTTTCTTTCAATCCTCGACGGAATCGGCATGGGAATCGGATTCACTCTGACTCTTTTTTTTCTCGGAGCTTTCAGAGAAATTCTCGGCAGCGGGACAGTCCTCGGTTTCAACATTCTTGGTGAATCTTACTCGAAAAACCCAATGCTCATAATGATTCTCCCTCCCGGTGGTTTTCTCATGCTAGGGCTGATGATGGCTTTCGTGAAAGTATTCACTGAAAAAAGAAAATGAGGTTTAAGTCATGATTTTTTTGCTTATATTTATATCAGCTGCTCTTGTGAATAATTTTGTTCTGAGCAGATTTCTCGGAATCTGCCCGTTTCTGGGCGTGAGCAAGAAACTCGATTCTGCAGTCGGAATGGGCATAGCAGTCATATTCGTCATGGTTCTCGCTGTAAGCGTGACATGGCCCCTCCAGCATTACATCCTCAATCCTCTCGGTCTCGCGTATCTCCAAACCATAACTTTCATACTTATAATAGCCTCTCTGGTTCAGCTCGTTGAAATGATTTTGAAAAAAAATGTTCCCGCTCTTTACCACTCGCTCGGAATTTATCTTCCGTTAATCACAACGAACTGCGCTATTCTCGGAATAGCCATTGACGCGATACTCAAAAAATATTCACTCGCCGCTTCGCTTGTTTACGCACTCGGGGCGGGCATAGGATTCACGCTCGCGCTCGTTATAATGGCGGGAATCAGAGAAAGGCTCGAAACAGCTGACACTCCTGCACCCTTCAAGGGGACGCCAATAAATCTAATTTTGGCTTCTCTTTTATCAATAGCCTTTATGGGATTTTCGGCGCTCGTTACAGTTTGATGTTTCAACCGAGAGTCAGCGCGTTTTTGCCTCTTTTTTTGCTCAAAAACATTAGGCTGTCCGCTCTGTCTATCAATGTTTGAACCGAATCTTCTTTGAGAGCTTCGGTTACTCCAGCGGAAATAGTCACTGCAGTTTTTTTTTCGTTTATAGTTAAAAACGAGCTTTCGACGAGTTTTCTTATCCTTTCGGCTAAAAACCCTGTCTCCTGAATTTTGGCATTGTCAGTAATCAACACGAACTCTTCTCCTCCCCATCTGCAGGCTTTGTCTCCCTGTCTTAAATTTCCTTCGATGGTTCTAGCGACCATTTGTAAAACGCTGTCTCCGGCGCTGTGTCCGAACTCGTCGTTTACAGTCTTAAAATCATCAATATCCGCAAATACAAGTCCGAAGGGAATAGAATATTTTTTAAGCTTGTATATACCTGTCTCAAGGGAGATTTCAGCTATTTTTCTGTTTCCGATCCCTGTGAGATGATCAGAAAGAGTGAGTTTCTCGAGCTGTTGGATTCTTTTTTTATAAGCTTTGCCCGAATAATTTTCGCAGAACAACTGGACGCAGAAATCAGCTTTTTCGGATTTATATCTTAAAGGTATCATCTTCGTGTTGACAAGGACTCTGTGGCCTTCCTTGTGATGAAAATAGAGTTCCGCAGCCGCTGTTTTCCCGGACATGATAACTTCACGGGCCATGCATTTTCCTGAACAATTCATGGAACAAAACTCGTCAAGGTGCACAAGAATTCCGTCTGAGCACTTTCTGCCGATAACTTCTTCCTGATGCCAGCCTGTTATTCTCTCTGCCGCCTTATTCCAGAAAACAACCTCACCGTTTTTACTTATTACATAAGCGCCTTCGATGAGATTTTCCAGAACACTTCCTATTTCGGGACATTCCCTGGTTATCAAAACAGCACCTCAGTTGTTGATAAGGATATATGGGCGGAACAGGATTCGAACCTGTGGCCTCCTGCGTGTAAAGCAGGCGTTCTGACCAGCTGAACTATCCGCCCGAAAAACTAAATCTACCAGAATTCGTGCCATCTTGAAAGATTTTTTTATCTAGTCTACTAAAAAAGTCAAGGAACTGATATAATAAGTCAAAATTATGAAAACGAGCGTTTCTGAAGACAAAAAGCTAATTGAATTTTTTTTTCTATCAGAACCCCATCCTCCGGATATTCTCCTAAGGACGGGCAAAAAACTCAATTCAATCGACAAATCTTTTAAGTCTGCTTTTATTTCTTATAGTTACAGCGGATTTGTAAAAATCTTTACCCCTTTTCCGGTAAAAAAGAAAACCGCCCTTGAAAAGGCTGTCTTAGAACATCTTTGGGATAAAAAGAAAAAAGCGGATAAAATACATTTATTCAAAACTGCCTCAAAACCTTCTCTTCAAATCCTTCTTCTTCCCTATGTATCACTTCCCGGAGCCCTTTTATTTTCATTAATTTTTTCGGAAAATTCAGTAAAATTTTCAGATCTAAATTTTGAAAAGGTGGAGTCTATCCTCTACCTTTCAAAAATAGCATTAATGCAGTCCGTTGACAGATCTATTGGTTTAAGAGAATTTTCCGGATCCAATGCAGAAGACCTGAAAACAGTTTTTGAAAACCTAAAAGATCTCGTCTGCGTCCTGGACTTCGATGGCAATATTATTAAAGCCAACAACGAACTGCTCACTCGGCTCGGATTCTCTGAAAACGCTCTATATAGAATGAAAGTTCACCAACTCTATCCGGCGCATCAGAGAAAAATATCAAAAAAAATACTCAAAAACATGATTGAGAATGAAGACAAAACATGGCGCGTCAGCCTGAGATCCAAAACCGGGACCCTTATCCCCGTTGAAACAGTAGTAAAAAAAGGCGTTTGGCGAGGCAAACCGGCTATTTTTTCCATCTCGAGGGATATCTCAGAAAGGCTTGAAAACGAAAAAAAACTGAAGAACGAGCATCTGCAGCTGCTTTCAGTTTTCGACAGCATTGAAGAGATAATCTACATAATAGATCCTGAAAACCACGAATTTCTTTTCTCAAATAAAACCCTCCGAAACCTTTTCGGCGATTTAATAGGCCAGAAATGCCACAAAGTCATCAACGATCTCGATGAACCCTGCGAATTCTGCCCAAATAACCGCATTTTCGGAGATAACCTCGGCAAATCCTACACGTGGATTCACTATAATGAAAAGACAGGCAAATGGTATAAAAATTTCAACAAAGCAATAAAATGGTCTGACGGCAAATGGGTAAGATACGAACTGGCTCTTGACATCACCCAGCAGAA
Source organism: Caldifarciminota bacterium (assembly GCA_016929715.1). Classification (GTDB taxonomy): domain Bacteria; phylum SDB-A; class SDB-A; order SDB-A; family SDB-A; genus JAFGIG01. The sequence continues at coordinate 16,074 of JAFGIG010000049.1, read as the reverse complement.
AACATTTGAGGACCAGCTGAAAAAAGCAAAAGAAGAAGCGGAAACGGCAACTAAAACAAAGAGTCAGTTTCTCGCCAACATGAGTCATGAAATCAGAACGCCCTTAAACGGCATAATCGGCATGCTCAACATTCTCGAGAATACAGAGCTTTCGGAAGAGCAAAAAGACTACCTTAGAATGGCTGTTATGTCGTCTCACACTTTACTGTCGGTCGTAAACGAAATACTCGATTTTTCAAAAATCGAAGCCGGCAAATTCGAACTCGAAGAAAAATCATTCAATCTCGAAAAACTCATCCGCCACCTTTTAGAAACTTTCAGAAGCACTGCTTCCGAGAAAGGAATAGAACTTATTTTCAGATACGATCCTGACGCCCCGAACCGCTTCGTCGGAGACGAAAACCGTATAAGACAGATACTATTCAATTTTATTGGCAACGCTCTAAAATTCACGGAAAAGGGTCATGTTCTCGTAGATGTCGAATTCAAAGAAATTTCCGGAGAGTGCGCGGCTTTTAAGGTCAGTGTTCAGGACACGGGAATCGGCATACCCAAAGAAAAAAGAGATCTGATCTTCGAAGATTTTACCCAGGTTGACAGCTCTACAACTAGAAAATACGGCGGAACCGGACTCGGCTTATCCATAGCTAAAAAGCTTGTCAAACTTATGAACGGAACAATCGAAGTGAAAAGCGAACATGGCAAAGGATCCGATTTTTCTTTTTCTCTCACTCTTCCTGTTGACGACGGTTATTTTGACGAGGACTTCTATGACAACTCTTTGGCAGGAGTTAAAATAGCTATAGTCGACGACAATCTAATTAACCTTAAAATATTTTCGGAATTTCTCCAGACATGGAACGTCCGGTATGAAACCTTCACCAACGCTCCGGAAGCTCTTCAGGCGATATACAGGGCTCACAACTCTGGAGAACCCTTTAGAGCGGCTCTATTGGATTATCTCATGCCGGAAATGGACGGTGAAGCGCTCGGGAGAGCGATTAAATCAGATCCGCGAATAAACAAAATGTCTTTGATAATGATGTCCTCCGTTGGGAAATCCGCTGACAAATATTCTTTTATGGGAATAGGATTCTCATCATACCTTTCAAAACCCGTCAGCAGAAATGATCTCTACAATGCGCTTATAGAAGCAGTGAGATCGGATAACGAGCGATTAGAGAGCATATCCGCCTTAGTCGGCAATCCTGATGAAGCTGTCTACAAATCAAAAAAAACGGCAAAAAACGAATTTGACAAAAAGTTCAACGCCTCAGTGCTTCTTGTCGAAGACAATCTCATCAGCCAGAAAGTAGTAAAAACCATTCTGGAAAAACTCGGGTGCCGTGTATATCATACCGACAACGGTCTTGGTGCTCTGGAAATGATTTCTTCCGCCGAATGCTTCGACATAGTCTTAATGGACCTTCAGATGCCCGAGATGGATGGGTATAAGACATCTAAAGAAATCAGAAAATTCGGACAAAGTATTAAACAGCCTGTTATTATTGCCTTGACGGCGAATATATACAAAGATGACAAAGACAAATGCCTGCACTGCGGCATGGACGATTACCTGAGAAAGCCCGTTACCGTAAAAGATATAAAGGAAATTCTCGATAAATGGACTCCTGAAACCCAAAAGAGGGAACCCTCTGATTTCGGATTACAGCTTGATAATGCAGTTGAAAAAGTCGATCCAGAGATTTTCGAAATCAAGGAAGCTCTCAAAAGATATTCCGAGCAAAGAGCCATGCTCAAGGAACTCGTGGACATTTTCCTCGAACAAACTCCGGGAGAAATCGAATCTCTAACATTGTTTTTAAGCAAATTCGACTATAAGAAGGTATCTGAACTTGCGCATTCAATAAAAGGCGGCGCTTCATATATCGGGGCTGAAAAATTAAGAGATATATCGCAAAAACTGGAAGAATCTGCTTCCAGCGAAAATTTTGAGCGCTCTCTCGAACTCTTAAATTGCCTTAAAAATGAACTAAAATCTTTCGAAACAGCCGTGAATAAAACAAAATGGGACATTATTTTGGGGTAAGTAAATGAAAGTCCTCATAGTTGACGACGAATTCACTGGAAGAATGACCCTTGAATTTTTCATTAAAAACTTCGGATATGAAGTAATTGTCGCTTCAGACGGCGCGACAGCTTGGGAAAACTGGAGAAAAGAAAGGCCTCATATCGTCATAACAGACTGGAACATGCCTCTCATGGACGGTCTTGAGTTGTGTTCAAAGATAAGATCGAGTGAAGGAGACGAATACACATATATAATTATTGTAACCGGAAGAGGTGAAAAACAGGATATTGTCAAAGGGCTGGATTCCGGCGCGGACGATTACATAATCAAACCCTTCAATAAAGATGAAATCCTTGTCAGGCTGAAATCTGCAGAAAGAGTCCTTCACCTTCAGAGCAAGGACACCGTCATTTTTTCACTCGCCAAACTTGCCGAATCCAGAGACACGGACACTGGCAATCATCTTGAGAGAATAAGGCATTATTCAAAAGCCATCGCCGAATCACTCTCCAAAAGTCCCGATCCTTCTCCAGAGATAGACAAGCAATTTATTGAAGATATTTACCTCACAAGTCCTTTGCACGACATAGGTAAAGTCGGTATTCCCGACAGAATCCTCTTAAAAGCAGGAAAACTCGATGAAAATGAATACGAGCTTATGAAAAACCACACCATAATAGGATTCAACACTCTAAACGATGCATACAATAAATCAACTCGGGCAAAATACCTGAAAATGAGCGCGCAGATTGCAAAATATCATCATGAAAAATTCGACGGAACCGGCTATCCTGAAGGTTTGTCTGGAGACGACATACCTCTGGCGGCGAGAATAGTATCACTTGCCGATTTCTACGACGCTCTTGTTTCCAGAAGGACTTATAAAGAACCTTACAGCCACGAAACAGCAAAGACGATCATCTTACAGAACAGAGGAAAACATTTCGACCCGAAAGTAATCGACGCTTTTCTTAGTTGTGAAGCCCATTTTATAGTCATATCAAAAGCCTTTAAGGAATAGACAATTCAACCGATCTCTATACTGGACTGGCCTCTGGGTTCAGTTTCACGATATTCAATTACCTTCAGCCTGCATGTAGCCTTGAAATCATCTTCAACCCTCTTAAAACAAGCCATTTCTTTTTCAGCTGCGAATATTTTTGCCCTTTGAATTTCCTCTTTTTGCGACAAGCCTTTCAATCCTCTGTATTCCCTCACACGGGAGAGCAGTTTAAAAAACAATTCACCCGCAATGAGTTCTTCTTCGTCGAAAATAAATTCTTTCAGTTCGCCCCAATTCATGTTGTGAATGCTTTCAGGAGAATCTTCATCCTTAAAAAGCATGGAATAGATCTCTTCAGTTATATAAGGAAGAAAAGGTGCGAAAGACGACAGAATCGCCTTCGCGGTTTCTTTCATTGTCCACTTGGCAGACATTGATTTTTCTTCCCCTCTCACGTTCGGGTTGTATAACCTGTCTTTGACAATTTCAAGATAGTTGTCGCAAAAATCCTTCCAAAAATAATCGACGATAAAATTCCTCGCGGCTCTAAAGTCGTATCCCTTGAAAGATTCAGTGGCTTTTTCAATTGTTTTTGAAAGTTTGAAAAGAATAAATTTGTCCATTGTCTCAAGTGAATCCGGCATTTTTCCGTCGAAGCTGCCGATATGAAGCGATACGAATTTAAAGGCGTTCCAGATTTTTGTCGTTATCTTCTTACCGTATTCAATTTCTTCAGCGTTTTTCAGCTGAAGGTCCGTTCCAGGAGAAGCTCCCGCTGCCCAAAATCTTATCACGTCAGCTCCGTATTTTTGGAGAAGCTTTTCAGGAGAAGCTATATCACCGTGTTTCGATTTTGAAAGTTTTTCAGCCTTAAATGTTTTTTTGCCCCCTTTTACATTCGCATTCTGGGAATCCTTTGAAGGTATTGTGACGAATCCAGATATGACGACGTTTTTCCAGGGAATTGAATCTTCGTGCAGATGGCTTTTAACAATAGTATAAAACGTCCAGGTTCTTATAATATCATGAGCCTGGGGCCTTAAATCCATGGGTAATAATTTTTTTCTTTCATCTTTTTCTTTCCATCTCGAGTTAATCTGCGGGGTCATGCTGGACGTCGCCCATGTGTCAAGAACGTCTTTTTCCGGTTCGATTCTCGCGCCGGAACATTGAGGACATTTTCCTTGAGGTGGCGCGGAATTTGTCGGATCAACCGGCAAATCAGAATCTTCCGGTAAAATGTAAGCTCCACAGTCCCGGCAATGCCACACCGGTATAGGAACTCCGAAAAATCTCTGCCGGGAAAGACACCAGTCCCATGACAGATTTTTAACCCAGTCAATATATCTGTTCTTCATGAATTTCGGATACCAGTTTATTTCATCCGCTCTCTTTATGAGGTCTTCTTTAATATCCATGACCTTGAGGAACCATTGCTTTTTAGACAGAAACTCCACCGGTGTTGAGCACCTCTCGTGGGTGTTGACGGTATGTGTTATGTTCAAAAATCCTTTGAGCAGCCCGTCTTTTTCTATTTCTTCCAATATTCCCTTTCTCGCTTCGAGAATATCAAGCTCTTTGAATTTTCCCGCTAATTTGTTCATTCTGCCTTTTTCGTCTATTGAAATTCTCAGAGGCAGATTCTTGCCTTTCCACCATTCGATGTCCTGTCTGTCGCCAAAAGTACAGCACATAACCGCTCCGGTTCCCTTTTCTCTGTCAACTGCAGAATCCGAAAGAATTTCAACCTTATGCCCGAACACTGGAACTTCAGCGTTTTTTCCAATAAACTTCAGGTATCTTTGGTCTTCGGGATGGACAAAAACCGCAACACATGAAGGCAGGAGCTCCGGCCTTGTTGTCGAAATAACCAGATCTTCCATTCCATCAACTTTGAATATCAGGTCGTTAAATCGGCTGTCGAAATTTTTTTCTTCGATCTCCGCCTGAGATATTGATGTTCCGCATTTTCTGCACCACATCACGGGCTCCTCTCCAAAATAAACTCTGCCCGATTTTAAAAGTTCGAGAAAGGACCGCTGAGATATTCTTCTCGTCTTTTCGTCATTTGTTGTGTAGGTTTCGTTCCAATCAACACTTAGCGCCATAGTCTTCCAGAGATCCTCATATATGCCTTCGAATTCCGCGCACGTTTTCGTGCACTTTTCGACGAACTCGGTTCGGGTTAAATTCTCAGCTCTGATTTTGAGGTGTTTTTCAGTGAGAATTTCAGAAGGCAAACCGTTGTCATCGTATCCCATGGGATAATAAATATTGTAGCCGTTCATTCTGAAAAATCTTACTTGAAAATCGGTGTGCGTATAGCTGAATATGTGCCCCATGTGGAGGGTCCCAGAGACCGTGGGCGGAGGAGTGTCAACTGAATAAAGAGGTTTGTCCGAAATAGGCTCGTATTTGAAAATTTCTTTTTCTTTCCAATAAAGGCGCCATTTTTTTTCGATTTCAAAAGGTTCGTAATTTTTCTTTGTATGCATTAAAACCTCTGCAGTTTTTGTAGTGAATTTTTTTTGAGCTATGAATAAACAGATAAAGGTTATATCCTATGATTTTTTTTGTCAAACGAATTAGCCCTTTTAAAGCGAGGTTGCATCTAGCCGTGGCAGTTTATATAATATCGTTTTGAATATAAAAAAAAGGTATTATTTTGTCCGATAAAAAAGACATAAAGCTCTTCTCGCCCGGCAGGATTGAAACGCTGACAGACGGCATCTACGCTATAGCGATGACTTTACTGATACTCGGCATAGACATTCCGGATTTCAAAACCTTGAAACCCGATAATGTCACCTTCAGTGTCATAAATCACGTATATCCGCAGATTATTAACTATGTAATCAGTTTCGTCATTCTCGGGAGTTTTTGGCTCTCGCATCACTCGGTTTTCGACAAACTCCGGAAAGTAAATTCTCTTCTGATGTTCGCCGTAATTATATTTCTATTATTTTCGGCTCTCGTTCCTTTTTCTACTATTCTCATCGACGACCACGGCAAGTTTTTCATTTCGGCGCTTTTTTTCAATTTGCATATATTCATTCTCAACGCGCTGATGTTTATTCAGTTCTTTATCATTCACAAAAACAGGAATCTGCTCAAAGAAGAATTCAGCGATTATAATTTCACGAAGGCAAAGAGAAAGATTGTGTTTTCAACCGTTTTGGCTCTTTCGGCGATTGCGATCTCTTTTTTCAACCCTCAATACAGCACTTTGGTTTATATTCCAATCCCTTTTATAGCCTTTACTTGATTCCCTCTTTAATCCCATCGAGAATCTTTTTTGCTTCCGGAGCAATTTTGAAAAACTCTTCAATTTTTTCACAGGGATAGTTAAAGCAGTGCGCACAGTTTTCTGTTCCGTTTTCAAAACAACAGCTTCTGATTTTGCAGATATTGCAGTAACTGAAAATTGTTCCTTCCGTCTGCAGGCAGCCGAGGCAGTTTATATCGCTCACTTTTATATCTGAATTATAAATTTGAGACCACAACTCGGCGGTTTCTCTCCTCTTCTCGTCGTCGTCTTCCATTGTAGCTATATAAGCAGGACATTCGCTACACAAAAGCCCGCAGCAGGATATTTTTTTACGCATTATTTCGCCTTTCGTGACTCGACAGCTGTTTTTTTGTGGTCACCGTTTTTTGGGTTTGAATCAGCAACATACCCCTGGAAATGACCTGTCCCCCCATGTTAAGCGCTATTAGAAGGAGAAATATCGCCACCAAGTAAGCCATAAAATTCATCAAACCTTGTGGAATGATAATTTCATCTCCATCAATATCTAAGGTTGCGCTCTCAGCGTCACCCGGAAAAATTTCCGTGAAAACCGCTATTTTTTGAGGATCATTGAAAATTCTATATACGCTCAAGAAAACCCACGAATACACCAATAAACCCGCGACAACAAGGCACACTCCAAGAAAGATTTTTATTGCGGTTATCTGATCAATACCACCGCCATCAGTGTCAAAAATATCTGCCATAAAGATCTCCATTTTTCAGTTTTTAAATCCTCTAATGCTTTCAAAATAACTTTTTATTGATTTTTCCGACAAACCGAAGGTCTGACTCAAGCCTCTTGTCATTGTTTTGATATATGAAGGAGAAGGCATGGTAAGCGTTTTTTGTTCTTTTGAAGATGTAATAGTTTTAACGGGAAAGCCGTCTCCATGATAGCCCAAAAATATCTCTTTGTCGTATATGCTCCTGCTCTCCTGATCTCTTACCTCATCGTATTGCTCATATGTGAGTTTCCAGATACGCGCAAAAGATACACCTTCAGAAGAGTCATCGAGAAAAGCCACTCCTCCTTTTCCCCACATCCTGCTGGACAGATCATCTCTCGCTGAAGCGAATATTATAGGGTGTTTTATTATATAGCGCTCATTTTCATCTGGAATAATTCCGTCCCTACAACCCGAATTTGATTCATTTCCGAAAAACGGCTTTCCGCCTTTTAAGTAACACTTAAAACGCTGAAAACAGAGATTAGAGCCGTAGGCGGCATACCATATCATTCTTTTTTTCTCATCTTCCATCAACAAAGCCTTTCGCATAAAGATTTGCACAACTTAATTTATTTATCAATTACAATTTTCCGAATAAAGCCATATTAACAGAGTATGTCCAAATCTTGTGACTCTGCGTTTTTTTTAAGTGGAAACTGTGTTCTCCTGATTGAAAAATTCATGGATGAGGGTATAGAGAATTTTTTTCAGGATTTTCAGGGAGGTAGAGAACCCATGTTTTTTTCCCCACATTAAATCTTTGCTGTGGGTTAGAATAAGTTCTCGAACTTGCGTCATAACGATGCCCCCCTGCAAGAAAAGAGTAATTTATGACATAAGGATGCCTGCGGTTGACGCTCACCGAGTAATCCTGATAGATTTCAGTTATAAAACCTTCCGCTTCAACACCTCTTCTAAGAACCTCAACAGTTATTTTTGCTTTATCCCATTGATTTTTAAGATTGATGATGCCGAAAATCATGAAAACCGACCCAATGCCAAGAAAAGGGATTCCGACTATTGCTGTGACGATTAAGATTGTGAGAATCAAACCTACGAAAGCGAATACTCCGCCGATTATGGCAAAAATACACGATACTATTGACAACGCGTCAGTGAACATAAGCTTTCTCGCGTAACTCTCAGAAATATCCCTCGGAGGAGGAGGAGGTTTTGACGGCAAATAGTCTTTCGCAGAAATTAAGTCCTCAGGTCTCGGGGGAAGAGGTCCTCCGCAGTTTTTGCAGTTAGTTCTCCATTCGCTGTCTGATGTCCCGCACCAAGGGCAAGTCAAATAATATTCAGGCATTTTCTCCTCTTAAAATGTTTGGAATCGCCCCAGTCGTCGAACAATATTTCTCTTCCGGAGAGTCGAATTCTTTGGATGAGGTCTGTATTATATTCATCGCTCCCCTCTTCCATGCCCGGTTTACCCTCGTATAAGAGGTAATCAGACTTGACGTCAACAGGCGAAAGGTTAGGCATGACGACATTGGCGCCGAAGAGAATTCCTTTTTCCCTTCCGTCTTCTGATATCGCCTCCAGAGCAGTTGTAGATGCAATGTTAACGTCTTTAAGGACAACTCTCGTTGCAGAAATCATTTTAAGAGACAAAAGCAGAAGCGATTTCTTTTCCATCATGCCCTTCGAACTCATAAGAGACGACTGGGAGACTATGTATGGTCCCATTCCAATCATATCCGCGTCAATATCCCTGAAAAACAAAACATCGGAGGCGAGCTGATCAATGGTCTGACCGGGAATGCCTATCATAACTCCCGTTCCGACTTGGTAACCGATTTTTTTAAGCATTCTCAGGCAATTCAGCCTGTTATCATATTTTTGGTCAGGCGGATGAATTTTTGAAAAGAACTTTTTATCGGAAGTCTCTATTCTCAGAAGGTATCTGTGCGCTCCGGCGTCATAAAATTTTTTGTAAGTCTTCTCTGTCTGTTCTCCCACGGAGAGAGTGATTCCCAGCCCTTCAGGCAGTTTTTCACTTTTTGTCCTGTCTTTAATACCTTTCACAACATCTATGACATACTTAATAAATTCTTCATCATTTCTCTCCCCAGACTGAAGGACAACAGAGCCGTATCCGGAAACGGCGGCTTTTTGGGCAATTTCGATTATCTCTTCTCTGCTAAGAAGATATCTTTTGACGCTTTTTGCGTCTTTTCTTATACCGCAGTAGCAACAATTCCTTGAACAAATATTGCTGAATTCTATAATGCCCCTCAAAGAAACTTTTTCGCCGGACTCTTTAGTCGCAATATCGTATGCTCTTTGCCGAAGAAATTCTATTTCTTCTTGCCCCTCTAAAGAGAGTAAATACACAATGTCTTCTTTTGAAAAAGAATTTTTGAAAAATATTTCATCGTGTTTTTGTATCCATGACAAATTTTCCATGCGTTTATTTTACGGATATTTTTTAGTTCTGAAAACCAGTTTAATTAAACTTCCATAACCTTGAATTTTTTCAATGACAGTTGCATCGTATTGCCTTGCCCGATATTTATTTTTGTGTAATAAAAGTATTCATGAAAATAGCTGTAGGTATAAGCAGCGGAGTTGATTCTTCCGTCACGGCTCTTCTCCTAAAGGAAAAAGGACACGAAATCACTGGCGTGACTATGAATTTATGGAAGGCAACAACCGGCACAGCGACAAAGAAAAATTCATGTTTCAATTATAACATGAGCGAAAGAAAGGAAAGAATCCGCATGATATGCGGAATTATCGGCATAGAACACCTTGAATTCGATTTATCAAATGAATTTAGCAATATCGTCTTGTCGAATTTTAAGAAAGAATATCTTTCCGGCAGAACGCCAAATCCCTGCGTCATATGCAACAGCAGGATAAAATTCGGACTCCTCTCGGAAAAAGCAAGAAAAAAGACTGGCTCAGATTTTTTTGCTACAGGGCACTATGCGAGAATTGAACCCGCTAAATCCAATGGAAGACATATATTGCGAAGAGCAAAAGACCTTTCGAAAGACCAATCCTACTTTTTATACGGTTTAACTCAGTGTCAGTTAAAACACACTCTCTTCCCTCTCGGAGAATTTTTCAAGGATGAAGTCAGGGAGATAGCCAGAAAAAAGGGACTCCCGAGCTGGTCGGAACCGGAAAGTCAGGATTTTTATTTTGGTGATTATTCGGATATCATAGACACACCCGTAAAGAGCGGAGAAATTACAGACACCGAGGGTAGAATTCTCGGACATCACGAAGGAATATGGAAATTTACAATAGGACAGCGGCATGGACTGAAGATAGCTCATACCGAACCTCTTTACGTTATTGCCATTGATTATAAAAACAATAAATTGATTGCCGGAAGTAAAAATAAACTGTTAAAAAAACAATTTTCTGTCCGCAGTTTCAATTGGGTGTCCATGGATCCCGTTGGGAAAATCGAAAATGTTTGGGTCAAAATTAGGGCTGCTCATAGAGGATCCCCCTGCAGCGTTTTTTTTGAAGATGAAAATATTTTAAAAATCACTCTCGCCAATCCTGAAGAGGGCATAGCTCCGGGACAGTCAGCTGTTGTCTATGACGGCGAAAAAGTCGTCGGCGGCGGCATAATCTATTGTTTCTGAAGATTTCGGTTTTATTTGAAAAGCTTTTTTGTTATTTTAGCGACGTGTTCTCCCTGAAACCTTGCGGCGTTAAGTTCATTTTCACTCGGCATCCTCTCTCCGTTCCCGCCTGCAATGGTTGATGCGCCATAGGGACTGCCTCCGATTATTTCGTCGGTTCTCCCTTGTCCTTCGAATGAATAAGGAAGCCCGACTATTATCATGCCGTGGTGCAAAAGTGTCGTGTGGAAGCTTAAAATTGTAGATTCCTGTCCGCCGTGTTGTGTTCCGGTGCTGACAAAAACACTGCCCACTTTACCCACCAAAGATCTTTTAGTCCAGAGCCGTCCTGTCGCATCCAGAAACTGTCTCATCTGTCCGCACATGTTTCCGAACCTCGTAGGGGTTCCGAAAATTACAGCGTCTGAAGACTCGAGGTCTTCGACAGAGCACAAGGGAACATGAGACATCTTTTTCTGAGATTCCATCGCGCCCATTTTTTCCAAAACAGACTCTGAAAGGGTTTCAGGGCATCTTTTAATTTCTGCTTCGACGTTTTCCACACCTCGGGCTCCTTCGACAGCCGCAAGAGCCATGCGGTATGTGTGGCCGTAAAGAGAGTAAAAAACAACAAGCACTTTCATTGAGCCTCCTTTTTTTTCTATCAAATATTTTCATATCCGTATAAGAATCATTAGAAACAACTAATTTTATTACATAAGGAAAAGCGCTTGAAAGCTATGTTTTTTATTTAGGTAACTTCTCTTTGCAATTTTATCATTATTAAATTTTCCACGAATGAATTGCACTGCAGAAGATTATTATTAAAGCTCCAACCCAAAACGGATTAAAACATTTTTACTAATATATCCAAGGGATGTATAATTTTAAATGAAAACAACAAAGGAGGCGAAGTGAAAGCTATGGGAACATGTTTTATTTTAATTCTGCTGTTGTGCCACATGGGTTACGCCTTGGAATTCGACGCAACAACAGGCAGTTTCGTCGAAGCGAACAATCCCGTTCCTATCTTTCCTGATTCTGCTCTTCTATATGCGTTTCCATCTCCAGATGGCGCCCCGAGAGGGTTGGCATACGACGGTGTTTATCTCTGGTGTGCAAACAGCGGCGACGGCAACAGCAGTAACGGAAAGAAAATATACAAACTCGACGCTACAACAGGAGCTATATTGAACACCTACGTAACTCCTGGGAATACAAATCCATACGGACTGGCATGGGACGGCTCCTACCTCTGGCATTCAGACTTCGGGACAGACATGATCTACAAAATCGACACCACGACAATGAACTCCGTATATTCTTTTTCATACGGATCCGGTCTCGCCTTTGACTTAGCCTGGGACGGAACCTATCTTTGGGCGGCATTCGGAAACAGCGATATTATAGTCGCCTACGATGTTAACTCTGGAACAAGAGTAGACACGATAATCGCCAACTATACCTCCCCCGAAGTGAGGCCTATGGGACTTTGCTACACTCCTGACAACTCCGGTCAGATTTGGACTTGCGACGGAAGCACGGCGGGACTATCCAACCTCGTCAGCCAGTGGGATTTTTCCTATTCGTCATGGGTCAACCAATGGTCTGCAGCCCCCGCTTTCTATCCGGCAGGGATGGAATACGATTCTCTTACAGGAAGGGTTTGGGTTTCTTGCTGGACAAACGATTCGATTTACGTCTTTCACATGCAGGCGAATGAAGTAGAAGAAGAGACGGCTGACAATCCCGCGCTTCACTCCTGCGCTTTTTCAAACGCGGACGGATTCATCCGGGTTCATTTCTCCCTTCCTGAATACGCCTGTGTTTCCGTCAAGTTATACAATTTATCCGGCAGGTTGATAAACACCGTAGAGCGCAATTTTGATAAAGGAGACCACAGCATCAGTTTTGATTCAAATGGAATACCTTCAGGCATTTATTTCACGAATTTCTCGGTTTCAGGTTTCACCAAAACACAGAGAATTATAATAGCGAGATAAAACTCAAGAAACAACTGTCATCCGCTCCCGTAATCCCGGGAGCGGATGAACCCGGAGCTATAATGAAAAAAATCTACGACATCTTCAATGTCATCATCATTACTGCCGGATCTATATGGGGATGCCACCTCTGGAGAACATTGCCTGACGAAATCCCGGCGCATTTCGGCTTTTCAGGAAAACCGGACAGATGGACGAACAAAGGATGGGAACTCATCGGTCTTATCCTGCTCCCTCCCTTGATGGCGCTTTTTCTTTACGGACTGCTGGCTTTCTCAAAACGCCACACTTTTCTTTTGAACATACCCCAAAAAAAGAAATTTCTGTCGCTTCCTAAAGAAAAGCAAAAACCTTTCTGGGATCTTTTATCCCAAATGATATCGGGTCTTATATCGGCTATATCTATTTTATTCTACTCTCTTCTGCACACAATCGAACAAGTCGCCTACGGGAAGTTATCAGGACTTTCATGGGTTTTTATCTCATGTTTCGCGTTTTTTATAATCTACAGTATTGTCTATTCGTTGGAGCTGAATAAAATGCTCAATAAATGCCTGACAAACTGAGTCAAAATCCTTGATAAGGGTTTAAGGCTTTTTGATACTGTCTATATGCGGTTTATCGGATAAACTCGAACTTGACTCCATCAAACAATCCTTTATCGCTGAGTTTGCATTCGGGTATTGCCAACAGCGCCATAAATGAAAGCGTCATGAAAGGGGCTTTCAGGGCTGATCCGGATTTTTTCACGAGTCCGTCCATTTTAGTGTATTCCGGCGCGATATTCAGAATTTCCATTTCGCTCATCTCTCCAGCAACGGGAAGAGGCAGAATTTCTGACGAAAGCCACAGCAGGTTTTACGTCTTCATATCTGTTTACTAAGGTAATTTTCAAAATATCTTTTTCTGGGTCGGCGATGTTTCCTGAATACTTTTCCATGATTCTTTTATCATAAGACAAATCTCCGGATTGCCGCGGATTTTCCACATGTGAATCAGTCTGCAGTTATTTCCACTTTCATCCTGTCGGGGTCTTCAAAATAGACGGCGTAGTATTGACTTCCGCCCGCGTATGGATGCTTGTCTTCATACAGTATTTTTACTTCTTTTTTTTTCAATTCCCGGGTAATTTCATCTACAAAATCCCTGCATTTTCCGTGAAAAGCTATATGATTTAAACCAGCCCTGCATCTGTGATAGGGAGTATCGAGAAATCTTTCTTCTGCCTGCACGAAGACAATGTATGTTTCACCTAAAATAAAACTGACACCGCTGTCCCATATCTGATATTCGCTGTAACCGAGCTTTTCGAGAAGCCAATTCCAGAATATTTTCGTTTTCTCGAGGTCTTTAACGTATATTTCTATGTGGTGTATTTTGCCGATTTGATTTTTCTCCATTTTTACTCCTCAAAAAAGATTAATCCGTATCAGTAAAAACATTGTCAGAGAATCTATGTTAAAAATAGCCGCATTTTCGATCCAGAATAATTTTCAGTATCGCAATATAAGGGCTATTCTCCCATGTTCATTTAACTGACCTCTGTTGACAAAAACCACTTTTCCGTTTTTCGAGAGAACTTCCTCAATTATATCGTCCACAACATCGTCAATCACTCCCTGTGCGGAGGGGTCTTCTGCAGGAACGAGTTTTCCTTCTTCAAACCTTGCGGGATAATGAAAATCCTCTTCGACGAGAAGAATTCTGCCCCTTCCTTCCTTAGCCTTTAGAAATACTTCAGTAACATTAGACGCGAATTTTTTTTCTCCGACAGCTTTTTCAAGATCAAGGAGGACTTCCTCTCTCGAAACGGCGAGTTTTTTTTCGACTTCAGGCCATATAAGTTTTCCCAGTTCATGAGGGGATATTTTATCATAACTGCCTTCGACAGAGGCGATGATGGATTTTTTATGTTCAGACATCTCATTGTAAAAAGATAAATATCTGTCAACTCCAGCGAGCGCAAGAGGCAGAGGATCCTCGGCGATGAAAGGTTTCAATGTCTCGTCAATCTTTCTGAAAAACTGCCGGTGCCTTTCATCTCTGTGGGCGGATTTATCTATGCCGAAACCTCCGGGCAGGGGCTGGCTGCCTCCTGGACCTTCATGTGTTATGGGAAAACCTCCTTCCCGGATTTCCGTAAGATTTTCACGGACTCCTTCAAATAGTTTTGTCGGCTTCTCACTCAAGGCGAGAAACCAATACCTAGGCGTTCTGTTAAGGGCAAAAACCAGATCACGTGTAAAAAAAGTTTCTTCAACCACAACCCGCTCTTCAAGCGGAAAAGGCAGATTGAAAACCCTCGCAAAATCCCTGTTCGCGAAAAAGGCGAGCCCGTCCAGAGAATACTGGAAGTCAAAAGAATTAATTGCGTTTTCAAGCCCGGTCAGAAGAGGCTCAACCTCTCGTTTCCCAAACTCTTTCAACAGCCTGTCGGTTGTTTCTTTGAAGAGATTTTTAACTCTTATGGGGTCCTGTTTGTTTTCCGGCGCAGACCTGTGAGCCGGCAACGTCATAGTAACTGAGGGATAGCTTTTCATCTGCTGAAGAAAATTGACATCATGCCGATTCATCGAGAGACCTCCTTTTCAGTTTTCTCTGTCTTTATTGTTTTTCTCAATTTCCGGATAAAGCTTCAGCATGCAGTCAGGACAAATACAATGCGTGAAATCTGCTTTGGGATGACGAAGAAAGTAATATTCTATTGGTTTCCATTCGCCTTTATCGTCTCTTATGCTCTTACAGTTGGAACACACGGCGACCATTCCTTTGAAGGATTGAAGTTCCATTAGATAATCAGTAAGTTTCCGGTTGTTCTCGCCGAGAATTTGATTCATCCATATCAGCGCGAGATCGTTCTGAATCAAGTCCCTGAATTTCAAAATGAGCTTTTCAATAAGCACAGAATATTCATTTCTTTTGCTGTCGAGAATGCAAATTGTCCCGAAAATCTTGCCGTCAGGAAAAGAAATCGGAAAACCGAGATAGGATATCATGTCTTTTTTGATGTCGGGATTGTTTCTCCAATTGTCGTCTTCCAAAGCGTTGGGAACAAGAAGTTTTTTCCCTGTCTTGATAACCGTCTCACAATATAAACCGGATCCTTCAAAGATGTCTTTCTCTCCAGGTTTATATGGATTCCCAGGTCTCTTGCTGGACACAAAAACATCCAAGCAAGGTTCTTTCAATCTCATAATAAGGCATGCCGGAACTTTAGCAATTTCTGCTATTATATCTACAATTTCCTGCCATGTTTTAATGGTTTCATCCGGAACCGATATTTCTTCAATTCTGTTTTCCATCAAAACCTCTTATGTTATAGAACGACAAAATCAATATAATTCTATACTAATAAAGAGATTCTATCAATTAATGATATCTTTCTTGAGGATATGTTCTGACAATTGTCATGCGGCATATATCAAATAAATG